>JBKJIX010000209.1:0-25849 GCA_046598205.1 Chitinophagaceae bacterium | reverse complement strand
CTT
This sequence comes from Chitinophagaceae bacterium, assembly GCA_046598205.1. Lineage (GTDB taxonomy): Bacteria > Bacteroidota > Bacteroidia > Chitinophagales > Chitinophagaceae > JJ008. The sequence continues at coordinate 25,846 of JBKJIX010000209.1, read as the reverse complement.
CTTTTAACGGAAGCCATTTTTGTTTCCCGGATTACTACGGGACTTCAACCAAAATTATCAGTGGCCATAACTTACTACCCTGGAAATTTTCCAGCCGATACCCATCGGGTCGTTGTTTATCTTCTTCCAAATATGTACAAACTTAAATGTGCCGCAATCGGGTTTACCATTTTCTGTATGGCAAAATCGATGCTCTCCTGTTTGCATAGCACCAAAATCTTTTACAGGATACACTTCAAGACTTCCGGGTATTAATTCCCGTTTCAGGTCATTATTTTTTTCCACTGTTTTTTTAAACGCTTCCATGTTTTGGGTGTAGTTAGTAAGTCCTCCCTGGTCATGATAAAACTCAAGGTCTTCTGTAAACAGTGTTTTTAATTTCTCCACGTCACGGCTGTTAAAAGCATTGAATAGAACGCTGTCCATATGGGCAATAGCAAAATACAATTCGCCAGGTGCCGCTGGATGATTATTTACTGCTGTTGATTTTTTTGAAGCAGTACAAGCCGTTAGGAGCAAAAGCCCCGACAGTAATGAAAATACTAAGCGATTATTTTTAATCATGTTGGTTTTTATATTTCTTAAAACCATTCAACTACTGAAGATGCCGGTGATGGGCTTGTGGCCACGGCATTGTATTTCTTTATATTGGCCTGCTTCAATTTCAGCAGAGCAGGTTTAATACTGCTTATCTTTTGTTTTTCCTGTAGTTCTTTTATTTTTCTTTCGCTTTCCTTATTTCTTTCATCCTGCTTTCTTTTTTCTTCTTCAATCTCCTTTTGAATATCCCTCTTGGCAGCACTATCTGTTGTGGGATAACGATACTTTTTAGTTGGTTGGGTTGTTACGGCTGGTTCATCCGGGTTTGTCAACTCACCGTTTATTCCCATTACATAATCCACTTCGGGGGTAAACCAAAAATCCTTTTCCCTGTTATTAATTTCAAAATCTGTTATCCTGTTTCTCCTGCCCCCTTTTCTCACCTGTATATGTAAGGAGTTTAGTTTATCTGCTACTGATTGATTAAACCGCAGTTTTTTCCCGGCAGGTACTTGTATCTCTATCTCTATGTTTTGTCCACGGAACTTACTTTCTTTACCAATGGCGTATCCGTTAGCAATGTCAAGCACACTATCTTTTGATACAGCAGTAAATTGAATTTTTTCTGCCCTGGCTGTAGCGTCTTCATTTGTTCTTCCAAAACTGTATCTTTTTATAAACACCCGGTATTGATCGTCAGTACTTGCTTTTATATTGAATTTCACAGCAGCAATCTTTAATGTATCAGAAGAAAGATCCCAGCCATCCCTTCCATCATTCATCCAGCCAAAGCTGCCACTAAATTCCAGTTCCGGTTGAGATACTGCTACTATCATTTTACCGTTGGCAGGTTGGGTAATAGTTACAGGTGTATCAACATGTTCGTACTCACGGAAATCTTTTACCATACTGGAAACAAATAATGTTATAGCCACAAAGCCGATAGCCCAGAGGCCACCAAACGTCCAGCCGAGATAATTATTTCTTGATTTTGCTTTAATGATGCGGCGAACAATCCAGGTAACAAATCCTATCAGCGGAACTATAAGGAAAAAAATCAATGTGCTCCATGCAAAAATTTGCTGCCACTTACTGGTCCACAAAAAATTATTGATTGGCCACCAGGCAACACCGCCAAACAACAATGCAATCAATGAAACGAATAAGGAAAAAGTAATAACACCGGCGATGAACAAGAAAAACACTTTAAAAAGTACTGCTATTGCATGCCCGATGCCACCACCACCACGGCGCACCGTGTCATTTACTTCGGAAGCAAACGCTTTTCCTCTTGTGCCTGCAAATTCTTTTGCCTTACTACTTATATTTTGTGCAGACTCTTTCACTTCCTCGCTCCAGCTTTTCATCCGGTCTTTCATATTGCCCATTCCTTCCTTTACATTCTGGCGGATACGGTTTACATCCACCTTTTCACCCCGCATTTCCATTTTCTCATAATCGCTATTTGCTTCGGGCAATACAATCCATAAAATAATATAAGTAAGAATAAATGTGCCGCTGATTGAGCCAAAGCCTATGTTCATCACAAAACCAAAATCATTATCCCAACGGAATCCGCTAAAAATGTTAATCAATATGTTCAACAAAATTGGTGCGGCAAATATTAACCTGATGTTTGTTGCCTTCTTATCAAAATAAGCTGCAAGGCCACCAGCTACTCCACCCAATATGTTGTCGTCCGGATTTCTATACAATCTTTTACCGCTATATCCTTCCAGGTCTTTGGGTGGCAGCACAATCCATAAAATGATATAAGCCACAAAGCCAATACCTGTACCAAACCCTATAATGGCAAATAATAAACGTACAACAGCAGGATCAACATTGAGGTAAGTGGCGATACCGCTACACACACCACCAATAAACTTGTCATTGCTATCCCGGTATAAACGACCCCGTGGCTTTTTTTCGCCGTAGGTAAAATTTTGCTGATTGCTTTGCTGAGAAGCAGAAGCGGTTGTTGCAGAAGAAGCATTTTCTTTTTCTTCGGCTTCAAAATCTTCTACTGTTCCCATGGAGGCTATCACTTCACTTACATCATCATCGGTAATAGCAGCAGCCCCTTTACGGATTTTCTCCTGTAGCAATTCTGCAATACGGCTCTCAATATCGTTGATGATTTCATCACGGCTTTCTTCATTGGCAAAGTAGCGGCGCAAACTTTCAATGTAGGCCTGCAACTTTTCATAAGCAGCATCTTCTATCGGGATAACCCGACCGCTTAAGTTTATGTTGATAATCTTTTTCATGTCTTAATATATTTGGTTGAAGTTTCTCCGTCCTTCGCCAAGGCTACGGAGGATAAATTATTCTGTTATTGGTTGTTCAGCGGTTCATCAGATTTTTTGCTGGTCAGGGCATTTACACCGTTTGATAGTTCGTTCCAGGTTTGCTCCAGCTCTTTATAAAAATTGCTGCCCTTTTCGGTTAGTGAAAAATATTTGCGGGGTGGCCCAGAATTGCTTTCTACCCAGCGATAGGTTAGCATTTCAGCATTTTTCAACCGGGTAAGTAGTGGATACAAGGTGCCTTCCAGTATTTGCAGATTGGCGGCCCGCATCTCTTCCACAATATCACTGGGGTATGCCTCGCCCCGGCGAATGATGGAGAGAATGCAGAACTCGAATATGCCCTTCCGCATCTGACTTTGTGTGTTATCTATATTCATATCCCTTGCCCTCCTTCCTCCCTAAAGGGAGGTATTGTTTTTCTAAATTTGTTGTTTAAGTGCCTCTTCGAAATTCCCCTTTAGGGGTTAGGGGCTTCAATTAGAAATCAAAGATAGGGTGATATTTGGTACTATGCAAACTAAAGTACCATATTTTTTAGAGTAACGGTTTGAAAAATTATTACTCTTTGCCCTGAAATGCAGTCTGGGCTTGAATTTTACTTCCGAATTTGTGAATTATGGAATTATCCCCGTTTCCATAAATGGCAAAATAAGTGGACGAACTGTCCATTTTGGCGGGTTTTGGGTTACTTTGCCTTATGCGGTTATATGGCTTCCTTATAATATTAATGGTGTCCATTATCTCTTGTTCTGATAAATACCAGGCTTTTAAAAGCAACTATACGTTCAAAAGCCCTGATGGAAAACCAGCTTACAGCGATTTGAACTATTGGGCAGCCCATCCCTGGAAATGGGACCCTTCGGATAGTGTGCCTGCACCGCTAAGAAACGAAGCCAAAGACTCGATGGTGGATGTTTTCTTTTTACATCCCACCACTTATACCAGCATGAAAAAGATGAAAGGCCAGAATGCTGATATTGATGATGAATATATAAATACTAAAACGGATTACTCTTCTTTGCTATACCAGGCCAGTGTATTTAATAATCAATGCCGGGTTTTTGCACCAAGATACCGGCAGGCACATATCAAAACATTTTCTGAAAAAGATAAACAAAAAGCCGCCAAGGCATTTGAACTGGCTTACCAGGATTTAAAAACTGCTTTTGAATATTATTTGAAGACCTGGAACAAAGAAAGGCCCATCATTATCGCCTCCCATAGCCAGGGAAGTTTACTGGCAGAAAGATTATTGAAAGACTACTTCGAAGGCAAAGCATTACAAAACAAATTAGTGGTTGCCTATATAATCGGATGGCCGGTGCCAAAAGAATATTTTACTTCGCTGAAAATGTGTGAAGACTCCTTACAAACAGGTTGTATCTGTAGCTGGCGAACACTCCGCAAAGGATTTGTTCCTTTCTATTTAAAAAATGAAAATGGAAACTCCTACGTCACTAATCCTCTTACATGGACAACAGGGAATGAATATGCCCCCAGGAAATCGAATAAAGGAAGTGTGCTGACAAGGTTCAATACAATTTATAGTCATACCACTGATGCACAAAGCAGCAACGGTTTTTTGTATGTGAAGAAGCCAAAGTTTCCCTGGAGTTTTTTATACGTCAGCAGGAATTACCATATTGCCGATATTAATTTATATTACCTGAACATCCGGGAAAATGTAAACCGCCGGATAGGAATGTTCTGGAAAAAATAACTATACACTAATGGCATCTACCCGGCTTTTTTTATACCAGCTATTAAATCAAAAAAGGATCGGTTGGTTATTTGTAGCTATTGCCACTATCAGTAAATCAATCCTGGTTGCCGTTTTTTCGAACTATGAAACAGACAAATCTTTTTACCTTTTGTTGGCAAAAAATTTATCTGCCGGAGATGGGTTTACTATTCCTGTTAGCCTTGTTAGCAACCCCGCCATTACCGAAAATATTTACCTGCCTTCAGCAGCATCCCCTTTATACTCCCTCATTGCAGCTCCTTTATTAAGATTATTTCCGGATAATTATTTTCTTGTTAGCTGGCTTATTGAATCATTATCCTGGTTGCTCCTTTTTATAGTGCTTCGCAAAATATTGCTCCGGTTAACAGCGAATCATTTCTGGACCAATCTCTTTATCATTTTTTCCGGGCTTTTCCTTTACACTGTTGAGATTAGCTCTTCTTCTAAAGATGTGCTGGCACTGGCTTTATTATTTTTCGCTTTGTTACGATGTATTACAATTGCCAGTGCCGGAAGCCGCCCCTCTTTTGTTTATATCATTGTAACGGGGTTTTTATTCTTTCTGCCAGGGTTTACAAAACTCACCTATCTGCCACTTACTATCGTTTTCCCTCTTTCCTTATTATTTATCGGGTTTCTAAAAAAAGAAAAACGGATACTCCGATACGGCTCGTTAACACTGTTGCTTTCTGTACTGCTGGTAGCTGTTCATTATTTTTATTTTCATTCTCTGGAAACACAAACTCTTGCCCTGTATCCTGATTTTTATTCCCAGCGATGGACCATGGCAAAAAGCGGTAATGAATATGCTGCAGGTTTTTTTCCTGAAAACCTGAAGGTGCTGTATCCTTTTATGCCGGCTTCGGTTATCAATCTTGATTTCCTGGGAGTGCAGGTTAAAACACATCTCTACTCCGTTTACCACCTCTATGGCATATTGCTTTATGCTATTAATTTTATTGGCATTGCTTTTTTAAGTACTGTTTTTTTCTACCTCGCAAAAAAGTATTTCAGGAAATCAATTTCCGACAGGATATTTTTTCTGCTTGCTGGTTTATTCGTTTCGCTTTCCATTATTGCTATGCTGTCCTATATGTCGGTACGCTACCATGCTGTTGAATATAAGGGCAGCGTTTCCTCCTGGACTTTTGTGTACGAAAGCAGGTCGTTCCTGTTTCCCATTATTTTCCTGCAACTCTGTTTGTTTGTTTTTCTTTTTTCTCAAAAGCAAACAGCTGTGTTTACCCATTGGCTGCGAACCTTCTTTTTAATTATTATTGGCATTAGTATTATGCATGGGGCTTATTTCCTGGCAAAAAAAGCCATTGCCCTTCCTTCTTCGAAAGAAAAAGCTATATCAGTAAACGGACTGGTAACAAATTCGGTAGACAGCATTCAAAAAGCAAATCCGGGATATGCTGTATGGCTGGCTACAGAGATGCCTCACTTAGATTGGTATGCCAAACTACATTCAAAAAATGTGCTGAATGGGCTTGCTTTCTTAAATGACAGTTCTTTCCGGTTGCCTCCCAAAACAATTATACTAACGGCTCTTGCAAAAGAAGACACCGTCAGAATCAGCAACTATCTCCACAGGCCTGACGTAAAACAGTATCGCAATTACGATAATGTTTATTTTGTTTTTCGGCAGAACAGTATGCCCTAATGTTAGAAGCAGGTTACCCTGTTGGCGGAGTTATTTTTAATAGCCCGCCGCGGCGGGGCGAAATACTAGTAGAAAATATACATTACAGGCAGTTCCCAGAGCTCCATAGGAGTGATATATTTTACATATCGCTCCTATGGAACTCAATACCCTAAAAATTTATTGCTCACTACTAACTTCTCGTCCGCCATTGGCAGACTTAAATACAACTCCAATTTAATTAACTATGTCAACGGGTTAATCATTAGTTTTTTTACTCCACCAGCACAAACGCCGCCCAATAATACGCCGCATATTTTTTTCGCATATCAGCTTGTGCCTGGTAAAATGATTCGTTGATGTTTTTTCCCTTCATCCAGTAAGAATAAAAGGCTGTCATCAGCTCTGCTGTTTCTTTATCAGGCACCTGCCACAGGCTTACAATCATTTTTTTTACTCCCGCCATTTTAAATCCTCTTTGCAATCCAAAAACCCCTTCTGTTCCTTTAATATCACCCAAAGCCGTTTCGCAGGCACTAAGCACCAGCAATTCTGTAGCACTTAAATTCAATTGCGAAATTTCGTATGCCGTAGCAATTCCATCTTCCACTCCGTCAACAGGTGTTTTGCCACTCCAGGCATAATTACCGCCTGCTAATACCAACCCTGTCCGCAGCAGCGGGTCCTCCGCCAATGAATAGACATTACCCTTTACAGACTCCGGTGTTTTTTTCTTATTTAATTCCTTTAAAAAGAAACCGTGTGTGGCGATATGTATTATTTGCGGCGATTTACCTGTAAGCATTTTCAGATTATCTTCTGATGCCGATTCCTCCATATAAGACCGGGTACTTATTTTATTTTGCTCAAACAATTGTCCAATCTTTTTTATTTCTTCAGCGGTGCCGGGCAGGCTTAGCCAGGCCCCTGTTTCGCTGTTCCGGCTTTTTGAGATATAAGAAGATGCTACAGTCAATTCGCCATTACTATTATTATTCCGCTGCTTTACTAATTGCAGGCTATCCATTGTAAACAACGCATCACCAAATAACACAATACTGCCTGGGGTTACTTTTTCACTACCCGCATTTCGTAAAGCAATTTGCCGGGTGCTGGTATATTGCTGCAACTGGTATTTATCCATTAATATAGTTGTGCTATCAATGGGTAGTGCATGAAATGCCACACTATATAATTTACCGGCAGGTGAGTAGGATACTTTTTTAATCCCTTTTAAAAATGGTTCTAATGGCTCCCACACCAGTTTATACATTTTAAGGCCTAACCTTGCCGTTTCTTTGCTTTTCACTTCAAGCCCACGATAAAAACTTTTTACCAATCTTGGTGCTGTACTTCCGGCACTGTCAAACAATTGTTGTAATTGCTTTTTTTCACAAAGCGGAACAAACTTCGGCGCTACATCGTTTTTACGAAGAATATAGGCCCCGTAAATAACAGAGTCGGTCCACTTCTTATTATACAATCTGAACTTTACAAACTCAACCGCTGCTTCATCTGCGGAGAGGCTTTTCTGTACATCCTTCATGGTAACCTGCAATGCTTTTTGCTGGTTTGTGAAGGCGGAAGAACGGCGGTTCAATTCTTTTTCAAAAGATTCCGCTTCTGTTTCCACAGATTTTACATCAACAGTTCTGCTGGTAGCCGATAAGGTGTATTGTTTTGCCAATATGTTTTTTGCCACCAGCCATTGATTAAAAATTCTTTTTACGGCGGTATCGTTGCTGTTTCGCACCTGTTCAAGCATATTCTTTGTATCAGCAAGTGATAATGATTTAAACCCCAGCTCCAGATTGTAGTTGTTTTCGACAATCGCAAGAGAAGCTTTAGGGTACTGATACAAGAAGCTGTTGTTACACTCCATTATTTCCCTGTTGAAGTCCAGGTATTTTCTTTTCTCTTTTTCTGAAAGAATGCTGAATGTGCTACGTATGTTTTGTAAAAGAATAGCACTGCTTGACAGGAACAGGGGCTCCGCCTTTTTATACTGTGCCATCTGCATATATAATAATGCCAGGTCGTTCTGACTGCCTGAATAATAAGGATGGTTCTCCCCCAGTATTATTGCCCGAAGCCGTATTGTTTCAAGATACAGTGCTTCTGCTTTTATGTATTGTGTTTGTGTTTTTCTGTAAAATGCAGCCAGGTTATTAACTGCGGTAGCATAAGCCGGGCTGCTTTCACCCATTGTTTTTTTCCAAATATCTTTTGCCTGTATAATTAACGGTTCGGCCTTTTTGTATCGACCTGTTTCAGTATAAAATGCCGCCAGGTTGTTAAGGCTGTTTGCATAGGCAGCATTGATTTCTCCAAACAGGTTTTTCCTGATTTGCATTGCCATTATATAAGCCGATTCCGCTTTGGGGAATTTTTCCAGACTCTGCCATACATTAGCGAGGTTGTCTAAGCTGGTAGCATATGCTATATTGTTTTCTCCAAGTGCATTTTTTATTATTTCTACTGCATGGGTTAAAAGTGCTTCTGCTTTTTCATGCTGGCCGAGGAATGTGTACAATATGGCGAGGTTGTTGAGGCCGGTAGCATAATCAGGATGTGCCTCTCCCAGAATCTTTTTCTTTATGGCCATAGATCCCATATAAAAAAATTCTGCTTTTTTGTATTGGCCCATAGACTCATACAAAACACCGATATTATTGAGACTGACAGCATATTCCGGATGTGTTTCTCCAAGAGAATTCTTTTTTATTTCCATCGCTTCTGTGTAAAGCCCTTCTGCTTTTTCATATTGCCCGGCATATACATATAAACCGGCAAGGTTACTAAGTGTGGTAGCATAATCAGGATGGGTAGGTCCCAAAATTTTTTTTCTTATATCTCTTACTTCCATATAAAGCCGTTCTGCTTTTTCATACTTGCCGGTAGTTTCATAGAAATAGGCAAGGTTATTAAGGCCAACAGCATAGTAAGGGCTTGTTTCTCCCAAGGTTTTTTTAAAAATTCCTGTAGCTGTTACATAAAGAGCCTCTGCTTCTTCATACTTACCCATTGATATACTAAGAGAAGCGAGGTTATTAAGGCTTTCAGCATAATCAGGATGGGTTTCTCCCAAAACATTTTTCCTGATATTTAATGCCTGCACACAAAGTGTTTTTGCTTTTTCATATTGTCCCATTTCGGAGTACAATGTTGCCAGGTTGTTCATATTGCTGGCAAATGAAGCATTGTTTTCTCCCGTTGCTGCTTTAAATATGTTTCCAGATTCTATAAAAAGTTGTTCTGCTTTCGGATAGTCGCCAATAGACTGGTATAAGGATGCGAGATTATTAAGCATTGTTGAATACTCGGGAGCTTTTTCACCCAATACGGTTTTATTAATTGCTTTTGCCTGTAAGTACAGGGCTATTGATTGCTGGTATTTTCCCATATCCCTGTACAGCATAGCCAATCGTGAAAGAGAGGCTGAATAGTTGATATCTTTTTCACCGGAAGTTTTTGCCAACCGTTCTTTTTGCAGCAGATAATATTTTTCTGCCTGTTCATAATGGTAAAGCATGTAATGGCAGTATCCCAATATAAAAAGTTGGCCTATATAAATAGGATCATTTTCGCCTGCTTCGATTTTAACAACTTCTATAGCTTTTTCTGCAATAGGAATTACTTTCTCGTATTCTCCCTTAGTTAACAATTGCATTGATTGGGTCAGCAAATCAAGTGTGGGTCGTGTAATCTGGCCAACTGCGGCAACAGAAAAAAACAACAGGCATGATGCCAGGATGAATTTCATAGCAGGAGTTTTTGGCTGAATGGTTGTTTAATTTACGCAATCTTTACGGCCACAGCAAATGAATAATAAAAGGGATGTCAATATTGCTACTCCACCAGCACAAACGCCGCCCAGTAAAATGGAGAATATTTTTTCCGCATATCTGCCTGAGCCTGTGTAAATGATTCATTAATGGTTTTTCCTTTCATCCAGTAAGAATAGAACGAGGTCATCAATTCAGCAGTTTCTTTATCTGGTACCTGCCAGAGACTTACGATCATTTTTTTAACGCCAGCCATTTTGAAAGCCCGTTGTAATCCAAATACTCCTTCACTTCCTTTTACATCTCCGAGTGCTGTTTCGCAGGCACTGAGTACAACAAGTTCGGTGTTGCTTAAATTTAATTGCGAAATTTCGTAGGCCGTGGCAATTCCGTCTTCTACTCCCTCAATAGGTGTTTTACCACTCCAGGCATAGTTGCCTCCGGCTAATATTAATCCACTTCTGAGTAATGGGTCATCGGCTAATGTGTAAGTATTTGTTTCATTCGGGTTTCTGTCTTTTTTATTTTTATCGGGTTCAGGTAAAAAGAATCCATGCGTAGCGATATGCAATATTTGCGGCGAGTTGCCATCTAATGCTTTCAGGTTTTCTTCAGAAGCGGATGTTTGAATAAATGATTTAGTAGTGATATTATTGCTATCAAAAAGTTGTTTGATTTTAATTACTTCATCCGCTGTGCCTGGCAGGTTATTCCAGGTATTGTTGTCACTGCTACTTTTTTGTGGAGCATAAATCGAAGTAGATACAATTTCTTTTTCCGGCTGATTTATTTTTTGTTTAATCAATTGTAAACTATCCATGGTAAAACTTGCATTGCCAAACAATGTAATGTTACGGGGTTTGGAAGTCTGATTTTCTGAATCCCGTAAAGCTATCTGCCGGGTACTAATGTACTGCTGTAATTGATACCTGTTCATGAGTACCGTTGTGCTGTCAATTGGTAATGCCTGAAAGGCAATGCTGTATAGTTTACCGGCAGGAGAATAGGACACTATTTTAATGCCTTTTAAATAAGGCTCTAAAGGCCCCCATACTAATTTGTATAATTCTTTTCCTAATGAAACGCTGCTTTTATTTTTTATATCAAGCCCCCGATAAAAGCTGCTGACCATTGATGTAGCTGTACTACCTGCACTATTAAAGAGGTACTGCAATTGTTTTTCTTCACAGAGGGGAACAAATACCGGAACGGAATCTTTTTTATTCAAAATGAACGCTCCATAGAGGATACTGTCGGTCCATTTTTTATTGTATAACCGGAATTGTACAAATTCTACTGCCACTTCATCTTGCTGTAAGTTCTTTTGTACATCCTGCATGGAGGTTTTGAAAGTTGTTTGTTGATTACGAAATCCGGAGGAACGGCGGGTAAGTTCTTTTTCCAAATTTTCTGTATTTCTTTCTATTGTTTTTAGATCCGTACTTCTTTTGGCAATGGGCAGTGAGTATTGTATCGCCAATATCTTTTTGGCGTTTAGCCATTCTTTCAGTACCCGGCGTATGGCAGTGTCATTGCTTTGTTGAACCGATGCCAGTATATTTCTTGTATCAGCAAGGGCAAGAGACTTAAAAATAAGTTGCTGGTTAAAATTATTCCTGAGAAAAAGGGAGGATGTTTTTTTGTAATTATATATAAAGCTATTATTCATTGCCAGAAGCCCAATTTTATTAGTGATATAATTTCCTTTTTCTTTTTCAGAAAAAATGGTAAAATTATTCAGCAGATTTTGTAAAGCGATGCCGTTGTTTTGAAGTATAAACGTCTCTGCTTTTTCATACTGACCCATACTTTGATATAAAAACCCCAGGTTGCTCAGGCCAATGGCATAGTCAGGGTGGCTTTCACCTAATGTTTTTTTTCTGATGATCAATGCCTGCGTATAAAAAGGCTCTGCTTTTTTATACTGTCCCATGTTTTCATATAATCCTGCCATGTTGTTAAGGCTACTGGCATAATCCGGATGGGTTTCGCCCAAAGCTTTCTTCATTATGGCCATTGATTCAATGTACAGCGGCTCTGCTTTTTCATACTGTCCCATGCCTGCGTATAGTACTGCCAGGTTGTTCAGGCCTCCCGCATAGACGGGATGAGTTTTGCCCCAGGTTTTTTTCCAGATAGACATTGCTGCAATGTAAAGCGGCTCTGCCTTTTCATATTGCCCCATGGCCCGGTATAATTCTGCCAGGTTGTTCAGGCTGCTGGCATAGTCTGCATGGGATTCACCCAAAACTTTTTTCATTAACGCTATTGATTCAATATAAAGCGGCTCTGCTTTTTCATACTGGCCAAACTTATTGTATAATCCGGCCAGGTTATTCAGGGTAGTCGCATAGAAAAGATCATCATCGCCTAATACTTTCCTATAGATAGACATCGCTCTGATGTAAAGCGGCTCTGCGTTTTTATACTGGCCCGTACTTTCGTAAAATCTTGCCATGTTGTTTACACTGGTGGCATAGTCGGTATTGTTTTCGCCAGATGTTTTTTTGAAAATATCCATTGATTGAATATATAATGGTCCGGCTTTTTCATACTGACCCAATGATAGATATAGTTCTGCCAGCTTACCAAGGCTTATGGCATAGTCCGGATCTGTTTCACCAAATACTTTTTTATTAACTTCTATTGCCATTATATACAATGGCACCACTTTTTCATATTGACCTGTATTTTTATACAATTCTGCCAGCTCGTTGAGGCTTATGGCATAGTCCGGATCAGTTTCACCCAGCACATTTTTCCTGATTTCTATTACTCTGATATACAACGGTTCTGCTTTTTTATACTGCCCCATGCTTGCATACCCTAATGCGATGTTGCTTAGGATAGTGGCATAGTCTCTATGATTTTCGCCAAATTCTTTTTTGGCATCTGACAATGCTTTTTCTCCTGCTACTACACCTTTTTTATATTCTCCGTTATTGTAATATTGGATAAGACTATCATTCAATTCTTGCCATGTCTGCGAAAATGAATGCAGAGAAATAGAAAGCAATATGATGGTTAAACTAACTTTCATTAGAAAATTTCAGCTAATATTTTTTTAAAAGTACATAATCTATTAGTGAAGACTGTATCCTATGCCGGGTATCAGGAATAAAGATGTCCCTCCCTGATTCATCATAGGGCAACAATACTTATTCCACCAGCACAAACGCCGCCCAGTAAAATGGAGAATGTTTCTTCCGCATATCTGCCTGAGCCTGTGTAAATGATTCGTTGATTGATTTTCCTTTCATCCAGTAAGTATAAAACGAAGTCATCAGTTCGGCAGTTTCTTTGTCAGGTACCTGCCAAAGACTTACTATCATTTTTTTTACGCCTGCCATTTTAAAGGCTCTTTGTAAACCAAACACTCCTTCACTCCCTTTTACATCACCGAGTGCTGTTTCGCAGGCACTGAGTACAACAAGTTCCGTATTACTTAAATTTAATTGAGAAATTTCATACGCCGTCACTATACCATCTTCCACTCCTTCAATCGGTGTTTTGCCACTCCAGGCATAATTGCCGCCGGAAAGTATTAAGCCACTTCTAAGCAAAGGGTCGTCTGCTAATGTGTAAGTATTGCCTTGGTCAAAACCTGTTTCTTTTTTCTTTTTATCGGGTTCGGGTAAAAAGAACCCATGAGTAGCGATATGTAATATTTGTGGTGAGTTGCCGCTTAATGCTTTTAAGTTTTCTTCGGAAGCAGCTGTTTGTACAAATGATTTGGTGCTGAGTTTATTTTCATCAAACAAACTTTTTATCTTTTTTATTTCTGTTGCTGTGCCGGGAAGACTGTTCCATACACCGCCACGGCTGCTACGGTTTTGTGGTGTATAAATTGAAGTTGATACTATCCCTGTTCCTGATTGACTGATACGTTGTTTTACCAATGCAATACTATCCATGGAGAAATTTGCATTGCCAAATAAAGCTATGCCTGAAGGCTTTGTCGTTTGATTTTTGTCTGTTCTTATTGCCACTTGCCTTGCACTGGTATATTGTTGCAGATTATATTTATCTATTAATAAAGTTTTGCTATCTACCGGCAGTGCATGAAAGGCGATGCTATATAGTTTTCCGGCGGGAGAATATGATATTTTTTTAATGCTTTTTAAATAGGGCTCTAATGGCTGCCATACTAATTTGTACAACTGCGTTCCTAATGAAGCTGCTGTTTTATTTTTTATTTCGAGACCCCGATAGAATTTACTGACCATGCTGGTTGCAGTTTTTCCGGCACTATCGAAGAGTTGTTGCAATTGTTTTTCTTCGAAAAGCGGAACAAATATTGGAATAGAGTCTTGCTTTCTTATTATATAAGCAGCATAGATAGTACTGTCTGTTAATTTTTTATTGTTCAATCTAAAGCTGACAAATTCTATTGCTGCTTCATCCTGTTGTAAATTCTTATACACATCCCGGAAGGTAATTCGAAGAGATTGTTGCTCGTTACGAAATTGACCAGAACGAAGGTTGAGCTCTTTCTCCAAACTTTCCGCATTGGTTTCTATGCTATCCAGGTGTCTCAATCGCTTGTTCACAGGTAATGAATATTGTTTAGCCAGCAATTTTCTGCTGTTCTGCCATTCATCGAATAGCTTTTTAATTTCATCGTCTTTACTGTTAAGTATAGATTCCCTCATGTTTCGGGTATCCGTAAGTGCTAATGACTTGAAGAACAGTTGCAAATTGAAATTTCCCATAATAATGGGAGAAGACGCATTCCTGTAATTATATATAAAACTATTCTGGGTTTGCAGTAATGAAATATTTTTATGCAGGAATATCATTTTTTCCTTTTCTGAAAGAACCGCAAAAGTATTTTTTACTTTTTCAAGAATAATTTTACTGTATGAGATCATAAACGGTTCTGCCTTTTTATACTGGCCCATACTTTGAAGGATTAGGGCCAGGTTATTGAGACTGGTTGCGTACAAAGGATGTGTTTCGCCTGAAATATTTCTAAAAATAATACTTGCCTGCATACACAGGGATTCGGCTTCTTCATATTTCCCCATGATTTGATACAACAGGGCCAGGTTATTAATGCTGGAGGCATATTTTATATGGTTCTCTCCTAAAATTTTTCTCCTGATCTCTTTTGATTGTATATACAAAGGCTCAGATTTTTCATATTTACCCCTGATCAGGTATAATGCTGCCTCATTGTCAAGACTGGTGGCATAATCCAGATGATTTTCTCCTAATACTTTTTTCCTGATCTCTTTTGCCTGGATAATGAAAGGTTCGGCCTTACTTGATGGACCCATGCTTAAATATAATCCGCCCAACTGGTTGAGGCTCTTTGCATACCTTGAATCCATTTCGCCATATACCTTTTTTTCGATTTCTATTGACTTAACAAAAAGTGATGCTGCTTTTTCATTCAGGCCTATCTGCTCATATAACAATCCCAGGTTATAGAGGCTGATAGCATAATGTGGGTGATTTTCTCCCAATGTTTTCCTGTTAATTTCAATGGCGTTAATAAAAATGGGTTCAGCCTTTTCATATTTACCCATGCCCCGATATAATAAAGCCAGATTATTAAGGCTCTCCGCATATTGTGGGTGATTCTCTCCAAAATTTTTCTTCCTTCTTTCTTTTATCTGAATATAAAAGGGTTCAGCTCTTTCATACTGACCCATTCTTTCATAGAGGTATATTAGGTTGTTAAGGCTTTGCTCAAAGTGGGGATCGGTTTCTCCCAAAGCTTCTTTCCTTATTTCCATTGATTGTATGAAAAGCGGTTCCGCTTTATTATCGTGACCCATGCTAACATACAATTCTGCGAGATTGTTCAGGCTTGTAGCATAATTTGGATGAGTTTCTCCCAACGCTTTTTTGTAGAGATCTTTTGCCCGTATGTACATGGATTCTGCTTTTTCATATTGACTAAGGTTAGAATATAAACCGGCGAGGTTGTTCAGGCTGGTGGCATAGCGGGGGTGGTTCTCGCCAAATTCCTTTTTTGCAAGAGTGACCGCTTCTTCACCAATGATTATCCCTTTTTCAAAATCCCCGTTCTTATAAAAATAGCTTAGGCTATCATTTAATTCCTTCCATGTTTGTGCCGATACACAAAACGATAAAAAAACAAACGACCATGAGAGCAAAATACTTTTCATGAAGGAGTTTGAGGCGAACCATATACAAGGTAGGGCATTCCAACAGCATTATAATACCCATTAAAAGGTATATCCAAATAAAAAAGAGGCACATCGTTATACCTCTTTGATAAAAAAATTCTTTCATCATGCTTGGTCACCCTTCGCCAAGCCCAGGGTCTTAAAACTCCGCACTACCCGGTGTTCTCGGAAAAGCAATTACATCTCTTATATTCGTCATGCCGGTTACAAACTGTACCATCCGTTCAAAACCCAAACCAAACCCTGCATGAGGAACTGTGCCGAAGCGGCGGGTATCAAGGTACCACCAGAGTTCTTTTTCGGGTATGCCCATATTCTTCATTCTGTCAAGTAATTTATCCAAACGTTCTTCTCTTTGGCTACCACCGACTATTTCACCAATACCGGGGGCAAGTATGTCCATGGCGGCAACGGTTTCCCCCCGCCCTTCGGCGGGGCAGGCATCATCATTCATCCGCATGTAAAACGATTTGATGGCAGCCGGATAGTTCGTAAGTATCACCGGTTTTTTAAAATGTTTTTCTACCAAATATCTTTCATGTTCACTTTGCAAATCCATTCCCCAGTCTGTAATCGGGTATTGAAATTTCTTTTTCTTATTGTGATTGCTCTCTCTTAATATATCAATGGCTTCTGTGTAAGTAAGGCGTTCAAAATTATTGTTGAGTACAAATTCTAATTTTTCTATCAATCCCATTTCACTGCGTTTGTCCTGTGGCAGTTGTTTTTCTTCATCAGCCAACCGTTGTGCCAGAAACTCCAGGTCTTCTTTATTATTATCAATGGCATATTGAATAAGATACTTGATAAACTCTTCTGCAAGGTTGGCATTGTCTTCCAGATCATGAAAAGCCATCTCAGGCTCTATCATCCAGAATTCCGCAAGGTGTCTTGCTGTATTACTATTCTCTGCACGGAATGTTGGGCCAAATGTATATATCTCACCAAAAGCTGTTGCACCGAGTTCTCCTTCCAACTGTCCGCTTACGGTTAAGTTGGTGGCTCTTCCAAAAAAATCCTGTTTAAAATCTACTTCGTCTTTATCGTTGCGGGGCGTTTCATCAAATGGCAAGGTGGTTACCTTAAACATTTCACCGGCACCTTCTGCATCACTTGCAGTAATGATCGGTGTGTGCATATATACAAAGCCTTTATCATTAAAAAATTTATGAACCGCAAATGCCAATGCATGGCGGACACGGAACACTGAGCCAAATGTGTTGGTACGAAAACGTAAATGGGCAATCTCTCTCAAAAATTCAAGGCTGTGCTTCTTTGGTTGCAATGGATAAATTTCTGCATCGCTATCACCAAGTATTTCAATGGTGGCTGCATTCAAATCCATTTTTTGTCCCTTGCCCAATGATGCAACAACGGTACCTGTTACTTTCAATGAAGCGGAAGTAGTGATGCGTTTCAACAACTCATCATCCTGGCTGCCGAGTGCTACCACCACCTGCAGGTTATTATTGGTGCTACCATCATTGAGTGCTATAAACTGGTTGTTACGAAAAGTCCGCACCCAACCCATTACGGTTACTTGCTGCCCGGTTGGCTCTTGTGAAAGCAGTTCTTTGATCTTGATTCGTTTGTTGAACATGGTAAAATTTAAGGAGGGCAAAGATAACCAGAGAATTCGCTGTTTTAAAGGATTTGGGGCATTTCCTTACTGTCAAAAATGAGCCCTCCGGAACCAGAAAAAGGGTCTGAAACAAATTTTGTAAGTTTGTTGAAACAGAAGGCAATGAAAGGAGTAACTATTTTTACTGACGAAAAGAAAAAACGTAAAATCTACCAGATAGATATTAAAGAGGTAGTAAAAAATCCTGATGAGTTTGAAGACTTAATTGATGTGTTAGTGGCAGAAAGCAGAAAAAACGAACCTAAGGTTTCTTTTGAGGATGTTAAAAAGAATTTGAAAAAGAAAGGGAAGTTATAGGTTTCTGTAAATATCTTTTCGATGCCTGATTTTTCTTATGTTAACAATTTTGATTTGCTCTGTAATTGAATAAATAATTCGATAGTCCCCGCTTCTCACACGATATAAATCTTCCTCCGACGCTTTTATTTTTTTTACTCCTACAGGTTTGGGTTCACTTCCAAGCTTGCTAATTACCCTTATAATTTTTCGATTAGTTTCTTTAGAAAGACTATCAAGGTCTTTCTCGGCTGATTTGTCGAAAATGATTTTATAAGTCATACTCAAAGTTATTGTGTTAAATCTATGCACATGTAACTAAACAAAGAAATTGATACTTGAACAAGTATTTTGAACATCTATTTATTTTTAAAATTATCACGGCTGGCCATTCCAGAAAAGTACAAGGGTGAAATGGGCATTAAAAACTGCCGATACTTCGACAAGCTCAGTAGCGAACAGAACCCCGAACGGAGCCCTTTGTTACACTCTGGATAAACTTGCAACGTCAGCCCAATCAGGGCTATGTCGCTGGTTACCAAAAACCCAAAAAATATCTGAAATTTTTGATTTTCCCGAATTAACCGTATAATTGCACTGGAAAGAGGCTGATAAACATAGTTCTCCCAGACAGATTTTCCCATTTACCCGCCAATTTCATTCAACAAAAACTCAAACATTTTTTTCAGATTTCAAGATTGTTCACTACGGGTTGTGACTAACATCAAGATTTTTATATGTACGATATTCTCCAACTGAACGACATGCTCGTTCCTGAACTGCTGGACATTGCCGAGCAGCTTAAAATACCAAACTCAAAAAAATTAAACAAACAAGACCTTGTTTATAAGATACTTGACAGCCAGGCTATTGCCGGAGCTAAAGGAGCCAAACCGACCGATGACGGTAAACGTAAACGCATTATTAAAACCAATACAAGCACTGGCGGCAGCGAAGAAGCCGTAGTAGAAAGTGGCGATGAGGAAAAACCAATTATTAAAAAACCAATTATGGCCGTTAAAAAAGACGACAAGACCCCGATTAAAAGAGCCCGGAAAAAACCGGACGAAAAAGAAGCTGAAATAGCTGTGGAAAATACAGCTCCCGCACAACCCGCTGCGCCCACTACAGAACAAGAAAATGGAAATAAAGCCGAAAGTCAGTTGGCCCAGATATTTGCCAACGATGGCAACCAGCAATCTCCCGAAAATCCTTCGGGTGCCGGACAAAATAAATTCTATCCTCCCCGGCGTGACCAAAACCAGCAATTCAATGTTGAATTCGATGGTGTGATATTGGGTGAAGGTGTGCTGGAAATGATGCCGGATGGTTATGGTTTCCTTCGTTCTTCTGATTACAATTATTTATCATCTCCGGATGATGTATATGTTTCTCCTTCACAAATAAAATTGTTTGGATTAAAAACAGGGGATACAGTTCATGGAGCTGTTCGTCCGCCAAAAGAAGGTGAGAAATATTTTGCTTTATTAAAAGTGGATACGATTAATGGTAAAAGTCCGGAAGAAGTAAGAGATAGAGTGCCATTTGATTATTTAACTCCATTGTTTCCATTTGAGAAACTGAATTTGTTTACCACCCCTTCTGATTATTCTACCCGCATCATGGATTTGTTTACCCCAATCGGTAAAGGCCAGCGGGGATTGATAGTGGCACAACCTAAAACCGGTAAGACAATGCTATTGAAAGCAGTGGCGAATGCTATTGCTGCCAATCATCCGGAATGCTATCTGATGGTGGTACTTGTTGATGAACGTCCGGAAGAGGTGACAGATATGGAACGCAGTATTAAAGGTGAGGTAATTGCTTCTACGTTTGATGAGCCGGCTGAAAAACATGTGAAGGTTTCTACTATCGCTTTGCAAAAAGCAAAACGTTTGGTAGAATGTGGTCATGATGTGGTGATACTGTTGGATTCAATAACCCGTTTGGCACGAGCACATAACACGGTGGCTCCTTCATCGGGTAAAGTTTTATCCGGTGGTGTGGAAGCGAATGCCATGCAAAAACCAAAACAGTTTTTTGGTGCAGCCCGTAAAATAGAACATGGTGGTTCATTAACTATCATAGCAACTGCATTGGTTGATACAGGAAGTAAGATGGACGAGGTAATCTTTGAAGAATTTAAAGGAACCGGTAATATGGAATTGCAACTGGAACGCCGTTTGTCTAACAAACGTATCTATCCGGCTATTGACCTGGTTGCTTCATCTACAAGGCGTGATGATTTGCTGCTTGACAAAGATGTGCTGCAAAGAATGAACCTGCTCCGTGTTTTCCTTACTGATATGAATGTGGAAGAAGCAATGAGAGAATTACAGAACCGGATGAAAGGGACGAAGAGTAATGAGGAGTTTTTGGCATCAATGAACAGGTAAGCAACCACCGTCCCTAACAGGATTTAAAATATAAGCCACCGAAAATTCGGTGGCTTTTTTTGTCCTCAAATGGCACTAATTTCACGAAAATGTTAAATACAGTTTGGCAATAGAGAAACTACAAATTGACACAGATAGAGTCTTTCAAATGTATTTATCTGTGTCAATTTGTGTTCATCTGTGGCCAACTCTTTCTAATCAATGGCAATAGAGAAACTACATATTGAAAAATTCCTGGAACTGGCAAAGCAACACCCGATTCTAGATGTTCGTTCCCCCGGAGAATATAAACATGCCTATATTCCTGGAGCACATCCATTACCATTGTTTACAGATGAAGAAAGAAAAATAGTTGGTACCGCTTACAAACAAGAAAGCAGGGAACAAGCCATCAAGATTGGTTTGGATTTCTTTGGTGTGAAGATGAGTAAGATGGTAGAGCAAGTGGAGGAAATAATTGGCAATAGGCAATTAGCAATAAACAAATCAGAAACTCAGCAAAATGGAAACCCATTGCAGATTGCCAATTGCATATTGGTGCACTGCTGGAGAGGTGGTATGCGGAGTGCAGGTGTTGCCTGGTTATTAGATTTGTATGGTTTCAAAGTTTATACACTTGCTGGTGGTTATAAAAAATTCCGTGGCTATGTTTTAGATACTTTCAAGCTTCCTTTTCAATTCAAGATACTCGGGGGGTATACCGGATCGGGAAAAACTGAATTATTAAAAACATTAAAGGAAAAAGGTGAAACAATAATTGACCTGGAAGGATTAGCGAATCATAAAGGTTCTGCGTTTGGCAATATCGGAATGCCTGAACAGCCTGGGCAAGAGATGTTTGAGAATTTACTGGCTACAGAGCTACGCCAACAGGTAGTGGAAAATAGTGAGTGGAAAGTGGGAACAGCCTCCTCATCCCATTCTCCACTTTCCACTCACTACTCACCAGTCTGGCTCGAAGATGAATCCCAGCGCATTGGCCAGGTGAATATTCCCCATGAAATCTGGAAGAACATGCGGCAGTCGCCAATATACTTTCTTGATATTCCTTTCGACGAACGGCTGAAGCACATTTTACAGGAATATGGGCAATTAGACCAGGGAAAAGTAACTGATGCAATTACCCGGATTTCTCAAAAATTGGGTCATTTGAATGCAAAAACAGCCATTTTACTGCTAAATGAGGGCAAAATCGCCGAAAGTTTCGACATTTTGCTGAAGTACTATGACAAGCATTATTTCAAGTCTTTACACAATCGGGAGGGCATAAATTCGTTATTACATACAGTTTCCTGTAAATCCATAATCCCTGAAAATGCCAACCTGCTTACCCCTACTGCCCATCATCAACCGCAAAAGTCTTAGACTTACTGCACTGCTTTTATTATCACCCCTTTTCTTTTTTGGACAAACATTGACCGGCCTTTGGACCGGAGCCTTGAGTAATGACAGCACCACCGTAAGAAAAGATCAGTCGTTTGAAATTGCACTGACTGAATATAAAGGCAAAGTGTATGGCTATTCCCGCAGCGAATTTATTGTGGACGATACTTTGTATTACATGGTAAAAAGAGTAAAAGGAATTATTGTCCCCGGGACTCCTTCAGGAGAAGGGGATGTGTGTGAAGTAGTGGACGATGAAATCGTGTCGTACAATTTTCGTGGAAAATTAGATAAAGGAATAAAAGTAACCAGCATCTTTCGAAGAAACCAAAGCGATAGTGCCTGGTACCTTGATGGCACCTGGAAAACCAATGCGACTAAAAAATATTATTCCGTTACCGGTAAAGTAAACCTGGAAGAAGAAAAAGATTTAACGGCCTCCAAAATATTTCCACACTTAGAAGAATTAAAACTGGCCAATGATATTGCTTTTTACAAAGAACGGCAGGAAGGTGCACCAATTGTAAGAATGGTAAAGCCGGAGAAAATCAAAACAGAGTATTCAACAAAAATAGAACAGTTGCCAGTTACCAATACTGTTGCTGTTGCACCAATAACCCCTGCTCTGGAAAGGGCAGAAACAATACCGCCTGTTGTTGCCGTATCAAAACCAACAATAGATTTACCAAAAACAGATACAAAGAATATTGCAACAGGCCAGGTAAATGTTGTTCCTGCTGCTGTAACAAAAACAATTGCTGAAAATATAATTCCGGATGAAGAAGTTGCTGCCGTAACAAAGCCAACAATCGAAATACCGAAAACGGATACAAAGAACATTACTACAAGTCAGGTAAATGTTACTCCTGCTGCGGTAACAAAAACAATTGCTGAAAATATTATTCCTGATGAAGAAATTGCAGCAGTAACAAAACCTTCAATTGCTTTACCAAAAACTGATACAAAAACCATTACTACAGGCCAGGTAAATATTATTCCTGCTGCGGTAACAAAAACTATTGCTGAAAATATTATTCCTGATGAAGAAATTGCAGCAGTAACAAAACCTTCAATAGCGTTACCAAAAACAGATACAAAGAATATTCCTGCGTCAACAGCTACTGTTTCACCAACATCAACTACAAAAACAATAGTTGAGAATAAAGTGCCCGATGCTGTTGCAACTACCAGAAAAAAACCAATTGATTCAATGGTAGATGGAGGAGGGGTATATGAAAAAGCAGACCCGTTTACCGATATAATTATTAAGAGAGAACCCGTTCCTGTTGTTGCAAATAATAAACCGGTGAAAAAAGAACCGGTTGTGGTAAAGCAAGCTGATATAAAAAGTATTGCCAACACAAACAACCCAGCTACCTCTGCTTCAGCCAACCCAGTTACAGAAACAAAAAAGCAAGATGTTGTTTCAGTGGTGCCGGTAGAAAAAAAGCCGTTTGTAGATATTATCGCTAAGACTGCATTAGTGGCCGGAAGAAAATCAGAGTTCTCACAAATTGTAAGTTTCAAAGCAGATAGCCTGGAGTTGTCGCTGTATGACAATGGCGAGATTGACGGCGATACCGTAAGTATTTATATGAATGGAGAGGTTATCATGTCCCGCCAGGGATTGAAAGCAAGTGCCATTAAGAAAACAATTTATATAACTAAGAGCAACGAAGATTTTACATTAGTCTTATTTGCAGAAAACCTGGGAAAATATCCTCCTAATACCGGGCTGCTCGTAGTACATGATGGAGATGATGTTTATAATCTCCGTTTCAGTTCTGATTTTGAGAAAAATGCAGGGATAATCTTTAGAAGAAAGAAATAGATTTTCACGCAATGGTTTCGCAAAGACACCATAGAGGGATGCCCCTTTGCGAGAACCAATTGTCTGATGTCTCCTGCTATTCTCCGAAATTTGCAGAATGACTGAACAAAAAGAATCTTCCCTTTTCTCCCCTTTAGGGGATGGGGGCATTAAGCTTACCCAATACTCTCACGGTGCCGGTTGCGGCTGCAAAATTGCTCCCAAGGTGTTAGATGAAATTCTCAAAAGCAGTATCGCATTACCCGATAATAAAAAATTACTCGTTGGCAATCATAGTAAAGATGATGCAGCGGTATATGATTTAGGAAATGGCACGGCATTAATCTCCACTACTGATTTTTTTATGCCGATTGTCGATGATGCGTTTGATTTTGGAAGAATAGCGGCAGCCAATTCCATCAGCGATGTGTATGCCATGGGCGGAAAGCCATTGATGGCAATTGCTATTCTTGGCTGGCCGGTTGAAAAATTACCGGTTGAGTTGGCACAGAAAGTTATTGAAGGTGGCAGAAGCATTTGTACAGAAGCTGGTATTCCATTAGCTGGTGGGCATAGTATTGATTCGCAAGAACCGATTTTTGGTTTGGCTGTTACGGGCATTGTTCCCATAGAAAATTTAAAGAAGAATAACACCGCACAGAAAGGTGATTATTTATTTCTGACCAAACCATTGGGCGTTGGCATTTTATCTACTGCACAAAAAAGAGGATTGTTGAAAGATGAACACTTGCCGTTAATGATTGAACAAATGGCAACACTAAATAAAATAGGTGAGGAACTGGGTAAGATAAAGGGTGTAACCGCCATGACCGATGTAACCGGTTTTGGTTTGCTCGGACATTTAATAGAAATGGCCGAAGGCAGTGGACTAAGTGCTGAAATTTATTATGATAAACTACCGATAGCCGCAGGAGTAAAAGAATATATTGCTCAACGCATTTTCCCTGATGCTACTACCAGAAATTGGAATGCTTACAGCGATAAAGTAAAATTTGAAAAAGGAGTCAATGTGATGGAAGCTTTTACATTACTGCCCGATCCGCAGACGAATGGGGGATTGCTGGTGAGTGTAGGAGAGGAAAGTGTGGTTGATATGAAAGATATTTTTAAGAAAAATAAGCTGGAAAGTTTTATTGAGCCGGTTGGGAGATTAACTGCAAAATTGGAAAAGGCCGTTTTGGTTAAGTTAAGCTGAGATATTATTTAGGCGGTATTATTTTCAATTATCTCATTTTCAATTGTTTTAATCATTATTATTTTATAAAGTCAGGTAATTACCTGACTTTATGTTTGTATTTGTCAGTCTATAAACTTACTTTTATCTAATATTTGTAAGGTTATAACCTGACTTTATGGCTAAAAAAAGACTACAAGCAGAACAATTAGATGCCCGAATCAAGGAAATTTCGAGCCTTCAAAGCATAGCTATACCGGTTTCAGGATGGATAAAAAGTATCCGCACTGCCATTGGTATGTCGTTGCTACAACTGGGCATTCGCCTCCGCATTACTAAACAAAGTGTATTAGAAATTGAGAACCGGGAAGCCGAAGGAAACATTACGTTGAAAACACTTCGGGATGTTGCCAAAGCAATGGATATGCAATTGGTGTATGGTTTTATACCTGTTGATGGTTCGCTGGAAGCATTGATTGATAGAAAAGCAAAAGAAGCGGCCACTAAAATTGTACTGCGAACATCCAACAGCATGAAATTAGAAGACCAGGAAAATTCTGAACAACGTATTCAAAAAGCTATTGCAGAAAGAGCCGATGAATTAAAAAGAGAATTATCTAAAGTATTATGGGATTAGATTTAGAATACACTGACGGACAAACACCGCTTGATGAAGATGAAAAAGAAGGCTTGCTGGTAAAAATTATCAATAACCGTAGAGAGCTGGATGAGTTTGAGCAACTGAATATTGAGAAGGCGGTACTATGGACATTAAAAAGAAAGTTCAAAACAGAAACTATCTTAAGCGAAGCTTTTATAAGACAACTGCACCGAAAAATGTATAGTGATGTTTGGAAATGGGCTGGCGAATTTAGAAAGACGAATAAAAATATTGGTGTTGATAAATTACAGATAAGTGTTGAATTGCGAAAATTGGTTGACGATTGTAAATTCTGGATA
>JBKJIX010000123.1:0-14792 GCA_046598205.1 Chitinophagaceae bacterium | reverse complement strand
TTTTTCACGAAGAACACAACGTATTGAAAGTAAAGGAATTTTTCTTTGTGAACCCGATAGCTATCGGGTTTGTGTTTTCTTAGTGTTCGTTGTGCTACGTTTACTTTTGAGACAGCCTCTATTAAGAAAAAAAATTAAGCTATTTAAAATCCTTTTTTCTCAGTTACCTTCTGCGGCGTGAATTTTGGTGTCAACCCCATATTATAAAATGTAAATGAGTAAATATCAGCCGCTGTCTCCAATCCTTTTTTCAAATTACTTGCACCGTGCCCTGAGTTTACATCAATTCGTATTAATGCCGGATTTGAGCCTTTGTAATGCTCCTGCAAAGTAGCGGCATATTTAAAGGAATGCGCCGGTACTACCCTATCATCATGATCTGCAGTGGTAATAATTGTAGCAGGATAATTAATACCGGATTTGATATTGTGAATAGGCGAATAAGCAAACAAGTTTTTAAAATCGGCTTTATTATCACTGCTGCCATATTCAGCTACCCAGTTCCAGCCAATCGTAAATTTCTGGAAACGCAGCATATCCATTACTCCCACTTGTGGTATCGCTACTTTAAATAAATCGGGCCGCTGGTTAATAACAGCACCTACTAATGTACCTCCGTTGGACCCGCCCTGTGCAGCTAAATATTTTGCTGCCGTATAATTTTTCTTAATTAAAAATTCTGCAGCGGCAATAAAATCATCAAACACCGTTTGTTTTTTTAACCGCATTCCTGCTTCATGCCATTTTTCCCCGTACTCACTTCCCCCACGCAGGTTAGCAATGCAAAAAATACCACCCTGCTCCAACCAGGTAATCCGGGAAGGAGAAAACGAAGGATTGCTGCTGATATTGAAACCACCATAACCATATAAGATGGTTGGGTTTTTACCATTCAGTTGTGTCCCTTTTTTATAGGTAATAAACATAGGCACCTTTACACCGTCTTTACCCGGATAGAAAACCTGTTCGGTTACAAAATCTTCCGGGTTAAATTTTACTTCCGGTTTTCTGAATACGGTGCTTTTGCCGGTAGCAATATCATAGCGGAAAATAGTTGGCGGAAAAGTAATAGAAGTAAAAGTGTAGAAAACAAATTTATCATCTTTCTCACCACCAAAACCACTGGCACTTCCCAATGCAGGAAGCTTTACTTCTTTTTCTAACTTACCTGTATAGTCATATACATACACACGGCTGGTTACATCTTTCAGGTAAGTAATAAATAGTTTCCCCCCGGCGGCAGAGATGCCGGAAATATTTTCAGGCTTTTCAGCTATGATTGTTTTCCAGTTTCCCTTCGCCGGGTTTTTAGGATCCAGTGATATTATTTTTTGATTCAATGCGCCGTCATTGGTTGACAGAATGAAGCGATCACCAGCTACATCAATAAAGCTATAATCATAATCCCCTGCTTCTTTCACAATTGGTTTAAATGTTTTATCAGCAGACTTGCTGTCATAATACCATAGTGCATTACCATCTTTCGCTTTTCCCCTGTCAGAAATATTGAGGAATACATATCTTTCGCTTTCATCGGTAAACACACTATGAAAACGCTGACCATTGGCCGGATCTTCATAGACCAGCACATCTTTATCCTGCGCTGATCCTGCTTTATGAAAATAAACCTGGTGATTTTCATTTTTAGTTGACAACTCCGTTCCATTTACAGGCGATGGATAACGGCTGTAGAAAAATCCATCACCCTGCCAGGATGCGCCAGACACTTTTACCCATGCAATAGAATCGGGTAAGTATTTAAGTGTTTTCATATCCATTACAAAAAAAGTACGCCAATCGCTTCCTCCCTGTGTTTTTCCTACTACTGCATAGCGTCCGTCTTTAGATAGTGAGAAAGCACCCAACCCGGTAGTTCCATCGACAGAAAATTTATTGGGGTCAATTACCAGTTCAGGTTTACCAGTCAACCCTTTTTGGCGGTAAAGTACACTCTGATTTTGCAACCCGTCATTTTTTGAAAAGTAAAAATAGTCATGGCTGCGGGAGGGTGATGAATACTTGGGATAGTTATTAATCTCTTCCAACCGCTTAAGCCATTGTGCCCGGTATTGTATCTTATCCAAATAGCCAAAGGTTATTTTGTTTTGTTCTGTTACCCACTGCTTTGTTTCATCACTTTTATCATCTTCCAGCCAGCGGTATGGATCGGCTACTTTAGTGCCATGATAATTATCAGTTACATCACCCTTTTTTGTTTCGGGGTATTGTAATTGAGCAATCAGAACGAATGGCACCAATAAAAAGACAAGAGAAAATATCCTTTTCATGTGTTTATTTTTAGATTTCTAAAGATAAAGGAAGTGTCATCAAGAATAAAACCTCCTTTACAGGAGGCTTTATTGGTGGATAAGTGAGGCCCTAGTCCTTAATAACTGTCGGAGCTCCTTCGGAAAGCCAGGTGGCAAATACTTTAGAAATTTTCCAGTCCCTGCCTGCGTAGAGACGGGGACGGGCAATTACGTAGTCTAGAAATTTTACTATATCGGCTACTTTGCATTCTGCCATTACATGTAATGTTTTTTTCCCTTTATAATCACCGCTATTGATTGGCTTGTCAACAGAAGGATCGTTTTCGATAAAATATTTCCCGGTAAATTTTATATCCGCTGCTATTGAGTCAATTACCTTTTTTTCATCTGCCTCCGTCCAAAAACTAAAAACACTGTACCTGTCAAATAGAGCTACTTCATACACATTTTGTAACCTGATAAAATGTGAAGCCAGTTGAGGAATCTGACCAAAGTAAATATTTGTTTTATCCATTAATGTGTACAGGAGGTCGCCTTTCTTCAATTCCTTTCCACTGGCATTATGACTAATTGCAAAATAATAATAATCACCTTTAATAAGGTGACACCTGCCATAACCTTTCTCAACGGTTTCATCTTTTGATTTATCATACACTCCCCATAACAACCCTATTTGTTTTTCTTTTAGGGAATATGCACCAGGTATTTGTATCTGCACCAGGTTAGTGCTGTCATTCAACTTCACCATATAATCGGTAATGGGGAAAGCCCTGAGCCATTTTGAGGTGTCAGACTGGGCAAAAGATGTAGCTGAGAAAAAGGTAACAGTCAGAAAAAATAATCCTCGCATAACATTTATTTATAACACAACATAATTCCGTTACTTGAATGTTTATATCAGTGTAATTGGGTATTAGTGTTAAAAAAAATTGAAGTCCAGTGTCGTACATTGCAGCATATAATGAAAACCGGGAAAGTTTATTCGTACGAAACCCAAACAGCCGTTAGTGTGTAAAAAGTACACAATCAAAACAAATACTTATTTTTGACCTGCATAACAGAATAAATGGAAAAGAAAGTAACAAGAATCGGGGTTCTAACATCAGGAGGCGACTCTCCTGGTATGAATGCAGCTATCAGGGCCGTGGTTCGTACGGGAAATTATCATGGGCTTGAAGTATTCGGCATTATGCGGGGATATCAGGGTCTGATTGAAGATGATATTTTCAGGATGGAATCCCGTTCGGTGGCCAACATCATTCAGCGGGGTGGCACCATGTTGAAAACGGCCCGGTGCAAAGAATTTTTTGAATACGAAGGCCGCAAGAAAGCATACAACAATCTTAAAAAAAGAGACATTAATGGTCTTATAATAATCGGTGGCGATGGGTCATTCAGAGGTGCTGTGAAGTTTAGCCAGGAGTTTGACATTGCCTGTATAGGATTAGCCGGCACGATTGATAAAGATATTAATGGCACCGATTTTACTATTGGTTTTGATACAGCTGTTAACACTGCAGTAGAAGCTATTGACAAAATAAGGGATACGATGGATGCCCACGACCGGATTTTTATTATTGAAGTAATGGGAAGAGATGCCGGTTATATAGCGCTGCATAGCGGTATTGCTACCGGTGCTGAAAATATCCTGATTCCGGAAAGGAAAACCGATATGGATGATATGATTGCTTCGCTGTTGGAAAAAGAACGACGTAAAAAATTAGTGAACCTGATTGTAGTAGCAGAAGGAGATGGCTTTGGTGGTGCCAACGAGGTACAAAAAATATTGAGAGAAAAACTTCCCAAAGCAGAAATCAGGGTTTGCATTTTAGGACATATTCAAAGAGGCGGTTCGCCAAGTTGTATTGACCGGCTAATAGCCAGCCGAATGGGTTATCATGCTGTTGAATCATTAATTGAAGGAAGGTTCAACGTATTTGTAGGAATAATGAATAATAAAATGCACTACATACCTTTAGAAAACGCCGTAAAAAGCAAAGGCCGGATAAGTGAGGAATGGATGAAGATTGTAAAGATATTGGCATCATAAAGCAAGTTGCTGGTTGTTGATTACTGATCCCCGAAAGAAGAAAATTTCCGATAAGCAATTACAACCCGTCATAAAAAAGATCTGAAACAAGAAACTACTAACAAGTAACCAACTATGGCAAAACACTCACAGAAGTATTATCATAAATCAATGAACTGGGAAGCCGGTCTTGCTCACAAAAATCATCGTACTAAAATTGTTGCTACTGTTGGTCCTGCCTGCGACACTTACGATAAATTACTGGAATTGGTGCAGGCCGGAGTAAACGTATTCCGCCTTAATTTTTCTCATGGTTCACATGAAGACAAAACGAAGATTATCGAGCATATCCGTAAGATTAATAAAACAGAGCCTTTTAATATTGCTATACTCGGCGATCTGCAAGGGCCAAAACTTAGGGTTGGCGAAATAGAAGGTGGCCAAATGGAAATAGCCCCCGGTGATATTCTCACCTTCACCAATGATAAAGTGATAGGCAATAAGGAAAGGATTTATGTATCTTATCCTGACCTTCACACCGATGTAAAAATTGGAAACACCATCCTCATTAACGATGGTAAACTGGAAGTGAAAGTAAAAAAAGTTCTTAAGAACAATGATGTACAGGTAGAAGTAACCATGGGTGGAATTCTTTCTTCTAAAAAAGGAATCAACCTGCCCGATACAAAAATTTCGTTACCTGCATTAACGGTAAAAGATCTTGAAGACCTTGAATACATCATAGAACAAAAATTGGATTGGGTAGCCCTTTCCTTTGTACGCAGTGTAAAAGACCTTTCTATACTCCGTTTTAAACTGGATGAGAAAAAAAGTAAGACCAAGATAATTTCAAAAATAGAAAAGCCAGAGGCTTTAGAAAACCTCCGGGATATTATTGTAGAATCCGATGCGGTGATGATAGCCCGGGGCGACCTGGGTGTAGAACTACCGGTGGAAAAAATTCCGTTGCTGCAAAAACAAATCATCCGTATGTGCCTGCATCGTGCCAAGCCGGTAATAGTAGCCACACAGATGATGGAGAGTATGATTGACCTGAACAAACCAAACCGGAGTGAGATAACGGATGTAGCCAACGCAGTAATTGAAGGAGCCGATGCGGTAATGCTGAGTGCAGAAACGGCTGCAGGCAAACACCCCACCCTTGTAGTGGAGACGATGAGAAAAATAATTATGGAAGTAGAAAAATCAGGCTACAACTATAACCGGGAAGATGAACTGGCCCCACAAGCCCACTCCCCTTCTTTTTTGAGTGATGCGATATGCTACAATGCCTGTAAGCTTGCCAAAGATGTAAATGCTGATGCCCTGATAGGAATGACACAAAGTGGATATACCGGTTTCGTTCTTAGTAGTTACAGACCCAAGTCACCCATCTATATTTTTACAAAAGAAAAATCATTGGTAAACCAGTTAACGCTGAGTTGGGGTGTAAGGGCTTTTTATTATGATGAAGAAGAAAGCCTTGATGACATCATCTTTGACCAGATAGATATTCTTAAAGAAAGAAGTTTTCTTAAAGTTGGCGATATTGTTATTAATACAGGCAGTACGCCGGTTGATCTTCATGTACCTACCAACATTATAAAGATTACAAAAGTAGAATAGTGGCTGCTGGTTACAGTTTTCTGATCTTAATATTGCGGTAGTAAACCTCATCACCATGATCCTGAAGACCAATTCTTCCTTTTTTGTAGGTGCCAAAACCTGGCCATTGTTTAAATTTACTTCCAGTTACCATTTTTTTCCAGTTTTCATCCCACATTGTTGTAGATATAACATTTTCTCCGTTAAGATAAAAGTCAAGCTTACCGTTTACACATTTCACTTCGGCAAGGTTCCATTCACCGACAGGCTTCACAGTTTCTTTGTTGCAGGAAATAAGGTCATATAAATCTCCTGCCCGGTGTTTAATAAGTTTCCCATCAGGGTGTCCATCATTATCAAGTATCTGCATTTCAGGACCAGTCATCCACGGCCATTTAAATTTGGCAGTATCTTCATGTATATAAAATATAATTCCGCTATTGCCATTTTTTGTAATCTTCCATTCTAATTTCAGGTGAAAATTTTCAAACTCCTCATCAGAAATTATATCACCTCCATCTTTTATTTGCCAGTTTTCTTTTACCGTTGTATCCAGGTATAAATTACCATCTGCAATCTTCCATGCACTGCCTACGGGCATACCGCCATATTTATGCCACCCGGTTGTTGTCTTTCCATTAAATAATATTTTCCAACCATCTGTTTTTTCTGATTCACCCGGCATTTTATTATCAATTGTATCAGTAAGAACTTTCTTTTTAGGGGCATCGCAGGACATAAAAAAAATTGTTATGGCAATTGTGATAAATAATTTATACATGTTTTTATTTTTTGAGTAACATAATATATTTTGCCATTGCCTCTGCATCATCTTGTGAAATACCAGGATGAGGTGTCATAAGGGTTTCGCCCCAAACACCATTGCCACCCGTAATGATCTTGCCAGCGAGGTATTTAATTGCCGTATCAGCCCCTGCATACTTATTCGCAACATCCCGATAGCTGGGTCCGGTGAGCATTTCATCTATTTTATGACAGGTAAGGCAATCGCTTTTGCCAACCAGTGCAAGTCCTTTTTCATAATCAGGATTTACAGAATTATCTGCCACTGTTTCTTTTTTGTCGCCATCTACCTTCTTATCTTTTCCACCGCAGGACACAAGTGACGCTGCTATTATTATTGATAAAACAATCTTTTTCATGTGTGTATGGTTTTAATTTGTGAAATATACAACTAAAAAAAGGTCTAATCCAAACCTAATAACTTCCTGTTTGTTTTTCTGTCGCTGCCACTGGCCGCAAAATCATCAAAAGCTTTTTCCGTTACCCGGATAATATGATTGCTGATAAACGCTGCCCCTTCCTTTGCACCATCTTCCGGATGTTTTAGACAGCACTCCCACTCCATTACGGCCCAGCCGGTGTAATCATACTGTGTTAGTTTACTGAAGATAGTTTTAAAATCAACCTGTCCATCACCCGGCGAACGGTAACGGCCTGCCCTGTTGGCCCAGCTTTGGTAACCACCAAAAGTTCCTTGCTTGCCGGTTGCATTAAATTCAGCATCTTTTACATGAAATGCTTTTATACGTTCATGATAAAAGTCTATGTATTGCAGGTAATCTAATTGCTGCAATACAAAATGTGATGGGTCGTACAATAAACAAGCACGGGAGTGATTGTTTACTTCTTTCAAAAACATTTCATAGGTAATACCATCAAACAAATCCTCTCCTGGGTGAATTTCATAACAAATATCCACACCACATTCATCAAAATAATTGAGAATAGGCATCCATCTTTTTCCTAATTCTTTAAACCCTTCTTCGACTAAACCGGCAGGCCGCTGCGGCCAGGGATGAAAAGTGTGCCACAACAAAGAACCACTAAAAGTTGGATGGGCTGTAAGTCCTAAATTTTCTGAAGCCTTTGCTCCGTACTTTACCTGTTGCACTGCCCACTCCGTTCTTGCTTTCGGGTTTCCCCGTAAGGCTTCCGGAGCAAATCCATCAAACAAGGTATCATACGCCGGATGTACAGCTACTAACTGCCCTTGTAAATGTGTTGACAGTTCCGAAATTTCGAGGCCACAATCATTAACGATGCCTTTTACTTCATCAGCATAAGTTTTACTTTCGGCAGCAAGCTTTAAATCAATACATCTTTCATCCCAGGTTGGAATCTGCACTGCTTTATAACCTAAAGATTCCGCCCATAAACAAATTGATTTTAAATTATTAAACGGTGCAGCTTCTCCCATAAACTGGGCAAGAAAAATTCCGGGGCCTTTTATTGTTGTCATTGATTATTTAATATTGATAATTACATATTTTAAACTTCAAACTTAGTCCACTTCTCATCACTCTGCCCACCCTTCACCACATTTTCAATAAATGCCATGCCTCTTATTCCTTCTTCCACCGAAGGAAAATCAAGCCACTCGTCTTTTGGTGTTTCATTATTTATTTTTGCATTTAATGTCAGGCAAAAATTTCTGTACAGGTTAGCAAATGCTTCTAAGTAACCTTCCGGATGGCCTGCCGGTGTGCGGCAGTTATGCGAGGCAAATGAATTAAGGTATCCTGTACCGGCACGGTAAATTTCGGCGGGTTTCTCCAACCATTTTACTAATAACGTATTAGCATCTTCCTGTTTCCATTCTATACCACCTTTTTCGCCATACACTCTAATCTTAACATTGTTCTCCTCACCTGCCGCCACCTGTGTTGCCATTAATACACCGGTGGCACCGCTATTAAATTTTAATAGCACAGCACCATCATCATCCAGCATTCTTCCAACAACGACAATATTAAGAGCTGCACACATTTCTGTTACTTCAAGCCCGGTTACATACTCTGCTAAATTAAATGCATGGGTTCCAATATCACCCATCGAACCGGCAGCACCGCTCTTTTTAGGGTCTGTTCTCCATGTTGCCTGTGCCTGCCCTGTTTTTTCTAATAAGGTACTCAGCCATCCCTGGGGATATTCTACATATACCTTTCTTATTTTTCCTACTATGCCTGCTTTTAGTAATTGCTTCGCCTGCTTTACCATCGGGTAACCCGTATAAGTATGACATAACAATAACTGCAAACCGGTTTCTTTTACTTTTTGTTGTAACTGTTTTGCCTGCTCCAGCGAAAAAGTAATTGGCTTTTCTATTACTACATTAAAACCTTTGTCCAATGCCATCATGGCGGGGTCGAAGTGAACAAAGTTTGGTGTAACGATAGTAATTATATCCAATCGTTTGTCAGCAGGCATGGCTGCTTCTTTTTCCAGCATCACTTTATAGTCTGTATAAATTCTATCTGGGTTAAGAAATAATTCATTTCCTGATTCAGTCGCAATGTCGGGGTTAATGCTTAATGCACCCGCCAGCAGTTCGGCTTTGCCATCCATATTAAAAGCAAGGCGGTGTACTGCGCCAATAAAAGCATCTTTACCGCCGCCTATCATTCCTATTCGTAATTTTCTTAATGCCATTGCAAACGTTTGAGGTTAATATCTGGTGATTTAAAAATGTGTAGCTGCTACATAAAGCTATGTTTAAAAATAGTACATTTAGTTTTTTCAACGATTGATTTTCCAAATTCAGGGTTCAAAAAAAACTTGCTTGCTTATGAAATTAGCTACCCGGGTCCAACTGTCCACCATGATGTTTCTCAACTTCTTTGTCTGGGGTATCTGGTTTGTAACGATGGGAACTTACCTGATTAAAGGCAATATAGGTGCCACCGGCGGGCAAACAGGTCTGGCTTACGGCACCCAATCACTAGGAGCCATTATTGCCCCTTTCATTGTTGGGATGATTGCAGATAAATTTTTTGCAGCACAGAAAATATTAGGCGTATTGCACATTCTCGGCGCAGGGGTTCTTTATTATATTTCTTCCCGTGATAGTTTTAGTTCATTTTATAGCCTGCTGATTATTTACATGATAATATATATGCCAACCCTGGCATTAGTAAACTCCATCTCTTTAAAGCAAATTTCAAGTCCGGAAAAAGAATTTTCTTTAATAAGAATGTGGGGAACTATCGGCTGGATAGCTGCCGGTCTTATTATCGGCTGGATGGCCTGGGAAAAAAACCCAGATACACTAAACGTCACTTTTAAAGTTTCGGCTATTGTATCAGTTTTCTTTGGTATTTATTGCTTCTTCCTACCCGATACTCCGCCGCCTAAAGCCGGCCAGAAAGTTTCTGTGTCTGAGGTATTAGGATTAGATGCCCTTAAAATTTTAAAAGATAAAAACTATCTCATTTTTTTTATTGCTTCGATTTTAATCTGTATACCGCTTGCATTTTATTACGGACAGGCAAACGTTTTTTTAAATGAAGCTGGAATGACAAAAGCTGCTGCTAAAATGACGATGGGGCAAATTGCCGAAACAGTTTTTCTCTTCCTGATGCCATTATTTTTTGCACGGTTTGGCACCAAACAAATGTTATTGATTGGTATGCTGGCATGGATTATCCGCTATGCCCTCTTTGCTTACGGTGATACGGGTCCTAATATCTGGATGCTGTATCTTGGAATTATTCTCCATGGCATTTGTTACGATTTCTTTTTTGTTACCGGGCAAATTTATACAGACTACAAAGCCGGACCCCGGGTTCGTTCTTCGGCACAGGGATTAATAACATTGGCCACCTATGGTATAGGAATGTACATCGGATTTTATGTAGCAGGGTTATATGTTGACAAACATAAAATGGGTGAAACCATGCATGACTGGAAAGCCATCTGGATATTTCCGGCCTTGTTTGCCGCTGGTGTGGCATTGATGTTTTTTGTATTTTTTAAAAACGATAAAAAAAAATTAGCCGCAGTCTGATATGGAAAGAAGAGCCGCTTTAAGAACATTAGCAAGTAGTGCCACTGGTTTGGCTATGGCAGGCAAGCTATCGGCCAATCCATTTGAAAACGAACAATATTTTTCTTTAAAAGGAAATATTAATCATTCTGTTTGCCAATGGACATATGGCTATATGCCATTAGATGAATTATGTGTAACGGTTAAAAAGTTAGGATTAAAAGCTATTGACCTGATAGCACCAAAAGACTGGCCTGTGTTGCAAAAGCATGGGCTTTACTGCTCCATGTGCTATACGGCAGCAGTCAAACAAAGTCTAACCGAAGGATGGAATAATCCTGCTTTTCAACCCGGGCTTATCAGAGATTTTACAGAAGCTATTCCACTGGTAGCAAAAGCCGGTTATAAAAACCTGATTTGCTTTAGCGGCAACCGCAACGGCATGGATGATGAAACAGGAATGAAGAATTGTGTGGACGGTTTAAAAAAAATAATACCCCTGGCAGAACAAAATGGTGTGATTATCCAAATGGAATTATTCAACAGCAAAGTTGACCACAAAGATTATATGTGTGATAAAAGTGTCTGGGGAATTGAACTGTGCAAAAGGATTGGTTCAGAAAATTTTAAACTGCTCTATGATATTTATCACATGCAGATAAATGAAGGTGATGTGATAAGAACAATAAAAGACCATCATCAATATTTCGGCCATTATCATACAGCCGGTGTGCCCGGCAGGCATGAGATTGATGATACTCAGGAATTATTTTATCCTGCCATCATGCGGGCCATTGCTGCAACAGGTTTCAAAGGGCATGTGGCACAGGAGTTCATCCCTACCGGAAAGGAAATGACTGATAAAGTAACTGCATTAAAAAAAGCAATAAAAATCTGTGATATTTAAATCATTAATCTGAATATATGGCTGATAATACTTACGACGCAATTGTAATTGGCTCTGGCATCAGTGGTGGCTGGGCTGCAAAAGAATTGACAGAAAAAGGGCTTAAAGTGCTGCTGCTGGAACGGGGCCGCAACATAGAGCATATAAAAGACTATGTGAATGCCAATAAAGAAGTTTGGGAGTTTCCGCACCGCGACAGTGCAACGCAGCAAATGAAAAAAGATTTCCCGGTGCTGAAAAGGGATTACCCGTTGAATGAATCCACTTATGGCATGTGGGCCAATGAAAAAGAATCGCCCTATACAGAAGTAAAAAGGTTTGACTGGTATCGTGGTTACCATGTAGGCGGTCGTTCCTTACTATGGGGCCGCCAGAGTTATCGCTGGAACAAGTGGGATTTTGAAGCCAACGGTAAAGAAGGAGTAGCTGTTGACTGGCCTATCCGGTATGATGATGTGGCTCCGTGGTATAGTTATGCTGAAAAATTTGCAGGTATACAAGGCAGCAAAGAAGGTTTAGATGTATTGCCCGATGGTGATTTTATGCCGGCAATGGAACTAAACTGTGCAGAGAAAGAAGTGAAGAAAAGAATGGAAGCCTTTTACAAAGGAACAAGGCATATAATCATTGGCCGCAGTGCCAATATAACAGAACCGTTGCAGGCAAGAACCAATTGCCAGTACCGCAACCGGTGCTGGAGAGGTTGTCCCTTTGGTGCTTATTTCAGTACACAATCTTCTACCTTACCGGCAGCAATGAAAACGGGCAATCTTACGCTTCGTCCTTTTTCTATTGTTACAAAAATTTTATATAACAAAGACACTAAGAAAGCAACGGGTGTAGAAATAGTGGATGCAGAAACAAACAAGACCTATGAATTCAAATCGAGAATTGTTTTTGTATGTGCCTCTGCATTGAACTCAAGCTGGGTATTGATGAACTCTGCAACTGATGTATGGGAAGGAGGATTGGGAAGCAGCAGTGGAGAATTGGGACATAATGTAATGGATCACCATTTCAGAACCGGTGCCGGTGGTACTGTAGAAGGCTTTAGCGATAAATATGAATATGGCCGCAGGCCAACAGGTATTTACATACCACGATTCAGAAATGTTTACAACGATAAAAGAGATTACCTCCGTGGCTTTGGCTACCAGGGAGGTGCAGGCCGGGGCCGTGGTGTGGAAATAGCTGAGTTCACTATTGGTGCTGATTTAAAAGAATCCATGAGCATACCAAAAGATGAGTGGCACTTTGGTATTACCGCCTTCGGCGAAATGCTGCCCGACCATAGCAACAAAATATATTTAGATAAGGATAAAAAAGATAAATGGGGTTTGCCCATTCTCGCATTTGATGTAGAGACAAAAGAGAATGAAAGAAAGATGAGGATTGATATGATGAATGATGCTAAAGAAATGCTGGAAGCAGCAGGCCTTAAAGATGTAAAGACAAATGACAGCGGCTACACCGTAGGCATGGGCATACATGAAATGGGAACAGCCCGTATGGGAAGAGATCCGAAGACTTCCGTACTGAATGGCAATAACCAGGTATGGGATGCATTAAATGTGTTTGTAACAGATGGTGCTTGCATGACAAGTGCCAGCTGTGTAAACCCCTCACTGACCTATATGGCATTAACAGCAAGGGCAGCGGATTTTGCAGTAAATGAATTGAAAAAAGGTAATTTATAAAAAAGTATTTTTAGTTATTTTAAAACAGATAACATGGATAGAAGAGAACTTTTAAAAATGATTGCCGTAGTTACCGGTGGTGTTGTCATCGGTGGTGAAGTTTTTTTGACTGGTTGTAAAACCGCCGGCAAAGCTGATGCAGGTTTTACCGTTGCCAATATTACTTTGTTAGACGAAATTGGTGAAACCATCATACCAGCTACTACCACCCCGGGTGCCAAAGCTGTACAGATTGGCGAGTTTATGAAAACAATTGTTACTGATTGCTATACAGGAAAACAACAGACTGCCTTCACCAACGGCATTGCCTCGCTGGAAGAAGCCTGTAAGAAAACGAATAGTAAAAATTTCATGGACTGCACTCCGCAGCAGCGGCATGACTTTTTGGTTAGCTTAGAAAAAGAAGCCAAAGATTTCAACAAAAAAAGAGATGTGGAAGAGAAACCTAAAAGGGAAATACATGAACAAACCAATGCAAAACTGGCCTGGAAAGACCAGACACAATTTGAAGGCACCCCTTCCCATTACTACACCATGATGAAACAACTGACATTGTGGGGTTATTTTACTTCCAAGCCGGGAGCTACACAACAGTTAAGAAACTTACCTGTACCCGGAAAGTATGACGGGGCATTCCCTTACAAAAAAGGAGATAAAGCATTTTCATAAAAGTCAATATAACTATGCAACAGAGCAGAAGAAAATTTATACAACTTTCAGGAGCCGCAGCAGCCGGACTCACTTTGACAGGATTATCAGGTTATTCATTATTTGCTGACAACGATGAAGCCAGAAAAATAAAAACTTTCGGTCTGCAACTCTATTCCCTCCGTGATGTGTTGCCCCAAGATCCGAAAGGAGTATTAAAAAAAATAGCTTCTTTTGGTTACAAACAAATAGAAAGCTACGAAGGCAGCAACGGTATGTTTTGGGGCTTGGGTCATTTAGATTTCAAAAAGTATATGGATGATCTGGGTATGACAATTATATCTTCCCACTGCGATATTAATAAAGATTTCGAAAAGAAAGCGGCTGAAGCCGCAGCTATCGGAATGAAATACCTGATTTGTCCGTACAAAGGGGCGCAGAAAAATATTGATGAGTATAAAAAATTTGCTGACGAGTTTAATCAGAAAGGTGAGATATGCAGGAAAAATGGAATTCGGTTTGCCTATCACAATCATGATTATTCTTTTAAAGCCATGGATGGACAGATGCCACAGGATGTAATGATGAAAGGCACTAACCCTGATACGGTAGATTTTGAAATGGATATTTATTGGGTGGTAACGGCAGGTCAAAACCCTGTTGAATGGTTTGCCAAATACCCTAACCGCTTTACTGTCTGCCATGTAAAAGACAGGTCAAAAAACCCGGGAACTGATAATGGTAAAAATTCTGTTGATCTTGGAACAGGAATAATTGACTTCCCTAAAATTCTAAAAGCTTCCCGTAAAAAGGGTATGAAATATTTTATTGTAGAGCAAGAGTACTATCC
>JBKJIX010000021.1:0-38512 GCA_046598205.1 Chitinophagaceae bacterium | reverse complement strand
TTTTGACCAGTTGAAAAGTTCGGGACTGCTCCGGTATATAAAACCCAAAATATTGCTGGACAGTATTGGTACTTACTATGTATCCTTTCAATGGCTGGCCAATCAAACCGACCTGCTGCGCCTGAAGATGGATGAAATTCACAAAGGAAACAGTAGGCTTTTTGATAGTTATATTTTTCAGCAAATGATGAATTTCGGAACGACTATTTTTAGTGGCAGCCGGACCATTATCAATAAGCCTTCTGTAAAACCGGCCCTGCTTTCTTCTGATGCAAAAGATATAAACACGGTTTCGCTGAACTATCATTATTATTCAACTACCACTAAATTTTATCAGAGTAGGGCTAATTTCCTTCGTAATCGGGCAGTAAGGCTCATTGAAATGATAAAAAAGGAATACCATTTTGACTAAAGCATAATTTTATGGAAGTACATGCACACACCCACACCGCCAGAAAAAAATGGACTCATTATTTCTGGGAGTTTTTAATGTTATTCCTTGCTGTGTTCTGCGGTTTTTTGGCAGAAAATATCCGGGAACATAAAATTGAACATACACGGGCCGGGGAATATGCCAGGTTATTAATTAAAGAACTGGAGAAAGATACAATTATGATTAAAAACGTTACTAATCAATTAGAGAAGGTCGTGGAAAGCTTTGACAGTATCAGTTCGTTTGTATATAGATGGGTTTCGGGGAATAAAGTCCCCGGCTCATTTTATTATCACTCTCAAATTGGTACTATATCACCTTTGGTTACCTGGAATAATGCTTCACTTATTCAGTTGACCCAATCGGGCAATTTGAGGTATTTTAGAAATCAGGAACTGGTTAATAAAATAAGTTCATATTATTCAAACCAGGAGTATGTGGGGAGTTTGAATATTGTTGACAGGGAACGTCGTGAAAAAACATTGGTAATAAGGAGCAGGATTTTGAATAACCACTTTTACAAATACTATTCAAAAGTATTACCTACTGATACGGTGCAATTTCCTGATTCATTAATGACAAATATGATTCCGATTCAAAACAGCGACAGTGATCTGTTGAATGAATATGGCAATAGCTTTGAAAACAGAAGAGGATTACTAACCCTGGTCTTAACCAACACCTATCCCAGAGCTATAGCAAACGCAGGGGAATTAATTTTACTTCTAAAAAAGGAATATCATTTGGAATGAAAACAAATTAAGCATTCAGAATTATGAATGATAATAAACATAATAATCCCAAAGAATTCAATTACTAATTCATAACTCATAATTTAAAAACATGGAAGTACATGCCCATTCACATACACCTGCCGACGCCGATAGCCATCGGGGCAAGAAAAAATGGACACACTATTTTTGGGAGTTTTTAATGCTGTTCCTCGCCGTGTTCTGTGGGTTCCTGGCCGAATATCAACTGGAACATAAAATTGAAAGGGACCGGGAGAAAGTTTACATGCAAAATATGCTGGATGATTTGAAAGGCGATACAGCTATCTATTCAGACTATGCTGCAAGAAATGCTGTGGTCAAAGAGTTAGTAGATACATTAACTGTTTTAATTAAAAGCCCCGATCGGAAGAAGAATATCAGTAGACTTGCGTATTCTGCAAGAATAATGACCGCCAAATGGAAACAAATAGCCCTGGTAAAACGCACTTATGAAGAAATGAAAAGCTCTGGTCACCTGAGGTTAATCAGAAAAAAGGAAGTAGCCAGCAATGTTTCAAAATACTACAACTCCTTGTCTGAACTGGATACCTACAACAATGTAGGAATGATGTGGAGTGATAATTATGCCAAAGCGATGGCAAAAATTTTTGACGGAGAAGCCATGTTGAAGATAATAAAAGAAAAAAAGGAAATCCCTCTAAGTGGGGATGTACTTATTAGTGAAGACAAATTTTCTATTAATGAACTACTTACCAGTGCCGGTTATTTTTATGGCGCCCTATCGTTGAATGATAATGTGGCAGCTATAAGAAAGAAGGCTGCCGAACAGCTTATTGAACTTATAAAAAAACAATACAAGATTAAATAAATTTTTATGGAAGTACACCACCACTCTCACACCGTCCGAAAAAAATGCCTGCCTGTCGGCAGACAGGGACTCACTATTTCTGGGAATTTTTAATGTTATTCCTTGCTGTATTCTGGGTTAGGTGTAGAGGCGTAGCCTCGGTTCAATATTGTAACAACGGGTTTCAACCCGTTGCAGAAACCAAGAGAAAGAGCAGAGAGCCGTAGGCTCGGTACATTTGTTCGGATATGTGTCGTGCCGATGGCACTTTTGTCGCACCTTAGTTCTTTCCACCGGACTGAAGTCTCCCACATGTGCGGGATTACAAAATAAAACCGAGCCTACAGCTCTTGCAGTCGTTGAATTTAATTTAAGTTGCTTAAAAAATATAAACTATTTATGGAAGTACATGCACACTCTCACACCGCCAGAAAAAAATGGACCCATTATTTATGGGAGTTTTTAATGCTGTTTTTGGCTGTATTCTGTGGATTTCTTGCTGAATACAAACTTGAACAAACTATTGAACGCCACAAGGAAAAGGAGTATATGCAAACGATGATAAGCGACCTGAAAGAAGATACTGTTTCTCTAAGCCGACTTGCTAAAGACTACGAACAAAAAGGAATTGAATTAGACAGCCTTGTTTACCTGCTAAAAACTCCTGACAATAAAGAACAGGCAGCAGAACTATATTATTATGGCAGAAAAGCCAATCGGGTAGTTTTTTTTAATAGTATTGACCGTACAATTCAACAAATGAAAAACTCTGGTGGCTTCAGGCTTATCAAAAATGAGAGTGCCGCTAATTCTATACTCCACTATTATTCGCAAATGAATGAGCTATACCTGTTACAAGCTAATTTTAATAATCAATCTATAGAATACAGGATAAATTCTATACCCCTGTTTGACCCTTTGGTTTTAGAAACAATGGTAAATAATAGTACTAATAATGAAATTATTAAGCCGGCAGGGAGTCCTGTTTTACTAACTTATGAAAAATCGTCGTTATTGAAATTAATATCAAATCTTCATTACATGAAGGGCTCAAGAAGAGTACTGCAAAATAATTTTGCAACCATAAAAGTTGCTGCTGAAAAATTAATTGAATTACTAAAAAAAGAATATCACCTCAAATAAATTAACTATGGAACAGACAACACTCGGCATCGGCACCCGGCTTCAACACACATTGTACGGCCCCGGTGTAATCGTTGGCATTAAGTATGCCACTTATCTTATCTCGTTTATCAATCATGGGATAAAAGAAATTGATAAAACGGATACAAAGCTGGATGACATCATCCCGGAAAATATAAGTACAGAAGTAGAAACTACCAGTGAGGTAGAGAAATCATTATTGAAAATTTTAAAGATGTGGGGTGGCATTACAGAAAACGTACCGCTGGGCGACCGATGGATAAAGGGAATGATGCTGTTGCAGCCCTTTGATAAAAGTTTAAAACCAAAAGAAATTCCGATAGATGATTTCTTTCATAAAATTGTAATGCTGCGGGAC
Organism: Chitinophagaceae bacterium; assembly: GCA_046598205.1. Classification (GTDB taxonomy): domain Bacteria; phylum Bacteroidota; class Bacteroidia; order Chitinophagales; family Chitinophagaceae; genus JJ008. The sequence continues at coordinate 34,976 of JBKJIX010000021.1, read as the reverse complement.
AGGCTGCGGGTGCTGGAGCAAAATATCAACAGCAATAAAACGCTGAGTGATGAGGAGAAAGTAAACATACAGCAATACATTACCCGTTGCTATGGTTCGCTTACTACTTTTAATGTGCTGTTCAAAAACAAAGAGCAATATTTTGTGGGGGATAAGGGCGGTAAAGAAGATTAATAAGTTTATCAAATAAAAAAGTGGCTGTCTCAAAAGTCTATAAACAAGGAGCACAAAGCCCACAAAGTTTTTCACGAAGAACACAACGTATTGAAAGTAAAGGAATTTTTCTTTGTGAACTTTGTGTTTTCTTAGTGTTCGTTGTGCTACGTTTACTTTTGAGACAGCCTCTTATAAATCTGTCAGACTATATTAGAAATAATACCAGGTAAGTAGCAGATCAGGAAAGATACCGAGCAATATGACCAATGCAGCTAATACTATTAGTGTCCATTTAAACGCAGGAGTTACTTCCATTGGCTGTGCATCTCCTTCTTTAAAATACATGGCCTGGATAACACGGAAATAATAATAGACACTTACTGCCGCCATCAATACAGCAAAAATGACCAGCCAGAGATTTTTATCATCTCCCATTACAGCTTTCAACATATAAAACTTAGAAAGAAATCCTGCGGTAAGCGGTATACCTGCCAGCGATAAGAGAAAGATAGTAGTAGTTGCGGCCAACAGTGGTTGGTGTTTTGCAAAACCATTGAACCCATCAAAAGTATAGTCCTTCATTTTTATCAGTACCGCAAATATGCCGATGGTTGCAAAACTATATGCAGCAGTATATAATAACAGGCCTTCTTTAGCATCCGCATTCATAGCATATAAAGACAGCATCATAAAACCAGCCTGTGCAATACTGGAATAAGCAAGCATACGTTTTACACTCTGTTGGAAAACAGCGGTAATATTTCCGATAAAGAGGGTGGCTACAGTAAGGATAGCTATAAACAATTGCCATTGCTTTTGCTGAATTCCAAAAGCATCATCAAACAACCGTATAAAAGCAATAAACACTGCTGCCTTTACAATGGTAGCCATAAAAGAAGTAAAGACAGTTGGCGCACCGTCATAAACATCCGGTGTCCAAAAATGGAATGGTGCAACAGAAGCTTTAAAAGACATGGAGAAAAGCAATAATAACATTCCTGCTATCAGCAACGCCGAAGGTTTCGTTTCTGTAAAAGCTCCGATACTAACCGTATTAAAAGTACCCATGGCACCATATACCAGTGCAATCCCCATCAGCATAAGACCGGTAGAAAAAGCACCCAGCAGGAAATACTTCAGTGAGGCTTCATTACTTTTCAGATTTTTCTTGTCGCTGCCAGTTAAAATATAAAGAGGTATTGAAATTATTTCAATGCCAAGGAAAAGTATTAGCAACGATTTAAAAGAAGAAGTAAGGGTGATGCCACAAAGAATAAAAAAGATAAGGGCAAAATACTCAGCGTAATTAACACCTACCTTTTCCATGTCTCTTGCTGATAGCAGCAAGTAAAGCAACGTTGAAACAAAAGCAATACTATTAAATAACAAAGAAAAATTATCAAAGACAATCATTCCTTTTGTATCAATTTTGAAAAATATGGTACCGCACATCTCCAGTATGTTGGCAAGCAGTAATAAACACAGCCCGGCGATAGCAAGGTTCCTTATAGCAGCTTTTGATTTCAGCCAAATTCCGCTGAACATCATAATAACTCCCAGTATGGCCGATAATAGTAATGCGTTCATATTAAACCCTTCCTAATGTTTCTGCATACTCTGCAAAAGCAATTCGAATTTTTTAAAGATTGATTCTGATACGGCGGTAGTTTCATTCAGCATACATTGCGGATAAACACCGAGTCCGAAAATAATTAATACAATAATACCCAGAGCCAGTTTTTCATTCCACTTAATATCCTGTGCAGCAGCAGTCAATTCGTTAGTCTCGCCATAAAAAACCTTCCGGATCATATTCAATGTGTAAACAGCACCAAGTATAATACCCATTCCTGCCAGTACAATAAACCAAACATTATAATGAGTTACTGAACTGAATATTCCATTGAACATCAGAAACTCTCCGGGGAATGCGTTAGTAAGCGGTAAAGCAATATTTGCCAATGCTACTATTACTAATAGAATTGCTAACGCCGGTGCTTTTTGAGCTAATCCGCCTAACTCAGATATTTTCCTGGTGCCGAATTGTCTTTCTATCAGTTCAACAACTATCCACAAGCCGATAATATTGATACCATGATTAAACATTTGTATCATCAACCCCTGAAGCCCGGATATATTTTGTGTAAAGGCGGCGGCACACATCAAACCAATGTGGGCAATAGATGAATAAGCTATTAATCGTTTTAAATCATTTTGTTTAATGGCAATTAATGATGCATAAATAACCCCGATCAAAGCGGCTGATGTAATAAAATCGCCCCATTGAAAAGAAGCAAATGGCACTATCGGAAATAACCAGCGTAACATTCCGAATACACCCATTTTTACCATCACCCCACTTAATATCATGGTGGTGGCAGTTGGCGATTGTTCGTAGGTATCGGGCTGCCAGGTATGAAGAGGAAAAATGGGCATCTTAATGGCAAATGCAATAAAGATGAGCCAGAAAACAGTATGCTGTTCCTTAGGGGATAATACTGCGTTGTAAAAAGATTCGATAGAGAAAGAGTGGTCTGGTGTGTGTGAATAGACATACAAGATACCTATCAGCATTAATAAAGAACCAATAAAGGTGTAAATAAAGAATTTGAAAGTAACCGCAATTCTTTTTTCTCCGCCCCATTGTGAACACAAGAAATACATCGGTATCAATGCCAGCTCCCAGAAGAAATAAAACAGCAATGCATCTGTGGCAAGAAACACACCCATCATACCTGCCTGTGCCAATAGCATAAGGGCAAAAAAGTTGTTGGCTTTTTTATACGAACTGTTCCAGGTTGCAAGAATCACTAACGGGTAAGCAATGGCATTTAACAAGCAAAGCAATTGCCCCATTCCATCCAATTTCACAGAGAAACTGCTGCCCAGCGTCTGCATCCATTCTGCATGGAATGCAAGTGCCCCGGCATCATCTTTCAATGATACACCCATTATAGAAACGCCAAGTGTAAATAGTGAGACGCCAAAGCTCCACGACCGCACATTTTTCTCCTTCTTAAAAAAGAAAGCAGCCAGTCCGGTCAGTAAAGGGATTAGTATCAGTAAAACAGGAATCATATGCCCCTACCCCCTGAAGGGGAATTAGTTTTTAAAAGTTCTGAATTTATTTTTCTATTCATAGTTCACTTCGTTTCTACTTTCTCAAAAAGAATTGTAAAACAAAAATTAACACCATACTTACTACCATCAGCAATACATAATTACCCACTTGTCCGCTTTGGAGCAACCGAAGTTGACGGCTGCTATAATTAACCAGCCTTCCTACTCCATTCACCAATCCATCAATAAATGATTTATCAATTACTGTTTTCAAAAACCCGCCAAACTTATTCAGTGGGTTTATAATTATCTTTTCGTACAACTCATCCACATACCATTTATTCTCCAGCACTTTTCCAAAACCTGTTGCTTCTGTCCGCTGATAGTTCCTGAATTTAAACCAGGCAACTACTATCATGATAAGCACCAGTCCGGTTGATAAACCCATCAGTATATATTCTGTGGAATGAGAAACAGGATGTTCTGGTGCATGAGTTGCAATAACAGGTGATAAAAACTCACCCAGTTTATCGCCACCGTGCATAAACACTTCTGGTATTCCAACAAAACCTCCGATTATAGAAAGCACAGCAAGAATAATCAATGGAATTGTCATCGCTGCAGGGCTTTCATGCAAATGATGTTCCTGCTCATGTGTACCGCGGAATTTTCCAGTGAAAGTGATAAACAACAAACGGAACATATAGAAAGCCGTCAATAAAGCTGTAAACAAGGCAATACCATATAACACAGGATTTTTCTCAAATGCACTTAACAGAATGGCATCTTTAGAAAAGAAACCACTGAAAGGTGGAATACCTGCTATCGCAATACATCCGATCAGGAAAGTGATAAAAGTTATTTTAAGCTTCTTACTCAATCCACCCATGTTGCGGATATCCTGTTCGCCACCCATGGCATGTATCACACTACCACTGCCGAGGAACATTAAGGCTTTGAAGAAGGCATGTGTCATTACATGAAAAACTGCGGCTGTATAAGCACCACAACCTAATGCCAAAAACATAAAGCCTAACTGGCTAACGGTAGAGTAAGCCAGCACTTTTTTAATATCATTTTGTTTGAGAGCAATTGTTGCTGCCAACAATGCTGTTGCCAAACCAACATACGCTACTATGTCCATGGTAATAGGCGACATGGAGTATAATAAATTGCTGCGGGCAATCATGTAGATACCTGCTGTTACCATTGTGGCGGCGTGGATTAATGCTGAAACTGGTGTAGGCCCTGCCATCGCATCAGGCAACCATGTATATAAAGGTATCTGTGCACTTTTACCAGTAGCACCAACAAATAATAATAAAGTGATAACTGTAATATCAGTTGTACTCAGCTTGGCGAGATTAGCCGCCGTAAATACTTCGCTGTAAGAAACGGTTCCGAGTTTTTGAATCAGCCAGAAGATTGCAATCAGGAAAGCCAGGTCGCCAATACGGTTCATTATAAAAGCCTTATTCGCCGCTTTATTGTATTCTTGTTTCTTAAACCAATAACCAATTAATAAATAAGAACAAAGGCCCACTCCTTCCCACCCGATGAACATGATAACGAAGTTGGCACCCATTACGAGCAACAACATGGAGAAAATAAACAAGTTTAGGTAAGCGAAGTATCTTCCAAAATGCTCCTGCTTTTCCTCCTGCATGTAAGAAGTAGAATATACATGTATAAAAAAGCCAACGCCTGTTATTATCAAAAGAAATAAAGAGGAAAGCTGGTCTATTTTAAAAGCAAAAGGTATTTTAAGTGACCCAACAGAAATAAAATCGAAATAGTGAGCTTCATGAGTGTTGCCACCTTTTACCTGCAAAAACACCCAGATGCTGAGCACAAAGGAAGCAAGGATAACTCCTGAACCAATTACACCAATCAATGATTTCGACAAATGTTTTCTTCCCAAACCATTGATGAGAAAACCAATCAATGGCAGGAGAGGAATTAAGTACACTATTTGCAACACATTCTGCATAAACTATCTTCTAATGTTTCAACCTGTTCAAAAAATTCACATCCACCGAGTGGATATTTCTATACATCATTACAATAATCGCCAGCCCAACACTTACCTCAGCCGCTGCCACCACCATGATAAAGAATACAAATAACTGGCCGTCTGTTCCGGCAGTGGTTGCAGCATCAGTAGCCGTAGCTTTCAGGTAGTGCATTTTTGAAAATGCCACCAGCAACAAATTCACAGCATTCAACATCAATTCAATGCACATGAAAATGATAATCGCATTACGGCGTGTCAACACCCCTACAATGCCAATGGCAAATAAGGCGATAGACAGGAATATGTAATAATTAATCGGCATGCCCCTATCCCCTAAAGGGGAATTTTAAACCATAGTGTTCATAAAAACATTAAGGTCGGTTAATTAATGATTCTTTATACAGTGTATTTGCTGAGTAAAGAACCGGAAGCTGAAGTGTGATTAATTTCTTTTCTTCCACTGGAAGAAAAGAAATTAACAGACCTACAGTCGCAACGAAGATGCCATGAAAAACAACTGCTGGTAACACAATAATCAACTCATTTCTTTAAAGAACTAATAAAATCTATAATGACACTGTCACCTAAGTTCCCTTTAGGGACAGGGTTCTTACTCTTTCTTTCCAATCACCACCGCACCCACCATTGCACTCAAAAACAATACACTGCTTATCTCAAATGGTATTACGTAAGTCGTAAACAATTCTTTTCCCAGGTTTTTAATCAATCCAATACTTCCTTCATTCACTAATGCCTGCTGTTGTTTGATGTCAGTATCTTTTAATGCAGCTACTAACACTAATAATAAACAACCACCAGCCACTGCACCTGCCATTTTTAACCAGCGGTTCTTTTGTGGTTCTGTTTCCTTATTAAGGTTCATCAGCATTATTACAAACAGGAACAATACCATGATGGCTCCGGCGTAAACAATAATGTTTACAATGGCGAGGAACTGTGCATTCAATAAAATATAATGACCGGAAATAGAGAAGAACGTAACAATCAGCCACAGCACACTGTACACAGGATTTTTGCTGGTAATTACCATCAAAGCACTGAATAATGCTACCACTGAAAGAAACCAAAATAGTATTTGTGTAATGTTCATTACCGTAAGCCGTTAATCGTTCTTAGTTTTTTGCTGGTTTATCGCCCAATGCTTTTTCATACGCCTCTTTATCATTCACTGGGTGAGGTATCAGTAAATCTTCTTTCTTATATATAAATCCTTTTCTTCCATAATTGGCCGGAGCAATGCTCTGTGATAAATAAATCGCATCCTTCGGACAAGCCTCTTCACACAATCCACAAAAAATACAACGCAGCATATTTATCTCATACTTCGCTGCATATTTTTCTTCTCTGTATAAGTGTTCTTCACCCGGCAATCTCTCTGCCCCTTCCATGGTAATAGCTTCCGCCGGGCAAGCCACGGCACATAAACCACAAGCTGTACAATTTTCTCTTCCTTCCGCATCACGGTTTAGTACATGCAAACCCCGCCAAACTTTAGAAAAACTTCTTATTTGTTCAGGATAATTTATCGTCGCCTTCTTTTTAAACAGGTGACTAATAGTAATACCCATGCCCTTCATGATATTCCAGAGATAAATACTCTCTAAGAAAGTCATTGGTTTACGGTCAACTTCTTTTGCTCTTTGTGTTAACATAATGCCCCTATCTCCGCCAACCGGCAGATGATTTTAAATTTTCGTAAATATATATTTTGTCATCTGCATTGCTACTATCATCTTCCGTTGCATCGCACTCTTCATCGTTCTGTAATTCTACTCAGCACTTGCAATTTCTCTGACAATTTTCAAATTTCACTTACTGCTATCTTCTTTATTATTGAACCCCTTCGGGGTTCTGAACACATTCTTCTCTTTCATTCCTCCGGATTTCATCCGGGGCTACCAACATTTTACCCCCTCGGGGTAAGCAATGCAAACACATACTTTCCCCCATTCACCACTCACTATTCGCCACCCACCTTCTCTACTTCTTCAACAACAATAACACCGCCGCTGTAATAATCATATTCACCAAAGCCAATGGTATTAATTTCTTCCATCCCAGGTTCATCAATTGGTCGTAACGGAAACGTGGGATTGTCCACCGGATCCATAAAAACACAAACAACATTAATGATACTTTCGCCATCAACACACTGAAGCTTATCAATGACATCCAGAAGGAATTCAAACCCCATGAGGCTTCGTTCACAAACGGAATATCATAACCACCGAAATACAAGGTCACCATAACCGCACTGCTGATAAACATATTGATGTATTCAGCAAAAAGGTAAAAGCCCAGTTTCATCGAAGAATACTCCTGGTGATAGCCGAAGTTCAATTCATTCTCCGCCTCCGGTAAGTCGAACGGGGTTCGATTACATTCAGCCAATGCACAAACAAAAAATATAATAAATCCCAGCGGCTGATAAATAATATGCCAGCCATGCTGTACCTGGTTAGCTACAATCTCACTCATCTTCAATGAGCCTGTCATAAATAATACAGCAATCAGTGCCAATCCCATGGGCAATTCATACGACACCATCTGAGATGCTCCACGAATCGCAGCCATTAATGAGAATTTATTGTTTGATGCCCAGCCGCCAATCATAATTCCATATACTCCCACACTCACAATACTAAAGACCAATAAAATTCCCATATCTACATCCGCTACCTGCATCGGAATTACATTCCCACCTTTTGTTATAAAAGGTGCAGCCCATGGAATAACTGTACTTGTTAACAATGCTGTTATCATTGCCAATGCCGGGCCAAGTATAAATAAAAACTTATTGGATGCTAATGGGATAATTTCTTCCTTGAAGAATAACTTACCACCATCTGCCAGTGGTTGAAAAATACCAAAAGGTCCTGCCCTGTTCGGGCCCCGACGGTCTTGTAACCATGCAGCCACTTTTCTTTCTGCATACGTAGTGTACATAGCAATAAAGAATGACAGGCCGACGATACCGCCAATCAGTAATGCTTTTTCTAAAATTAACCACAAGTCTATTGACAATAAATACATATAACCCTAAATCCCTAAAGGGACTTTTAGTTTTTTAAAGAATAAAGTGCCTCACAATATCAAATACTCCAAATACAATAATTTCAATTCAACCTATTATTAACTCTCATTACTCTCCCCATTCGGCGGAGTGGAAGCAAATGTTTTACTCGTTGCAGGTCCGGGCAATGCACTAATGTCAACACTGTTCACATCACTGACACTATGAATATCCATCAGCAATTTCGGTTCCCTGCCTCCCATTACTTCTGCAATGGTTTCCTTTGGCATAACTAATCCCTGGTACTTATTCTGTGCAATGACCGAATGACGGTTAATATTAGTTACTCCTTCAATCACCCAATCATTGATGTGCTTTTTATCGAAGCGGCAGGTATTACAAATCCAACCGGGTTTGTCGTCATAGCTTTGCACTTCACCCCATTCATCTTTTCTTGAAGTAACTCTTAATACATCATCACCACGTTGCCACAAGGTTACTTTACCACAACATTTGTCACAGTCACGGTGTGCATCTACCGGTTTAGTAAACCATACCCGGTTTTTAAACCGGAATGTTTTATCGGTCAATGCACCAACAGGGCAAACATCAATCATGTTTCCGCTGAAGTCATTATCAATTGCTTTGGAAATATAAGTGGAGATTTCTGCATGGTCGCCTCTGTCCAGAATACCATGCACCCTGTTATCAGTTAATTGGTCGGCCACATAGGTACAACGATAACAAAGAATGCATCTTGTCATGTGCAATTGTATGTATGGACCTATATCTTCTTTCTCAAATGTTCTTCTTTTGAATTCGTAACGGGTACCTTCTTTGCCATGCTCATAACCCAAATCCTGTAAATGGCATTCGCCTGCCTGGTCGCAAATAGGGCAATCCAGTGGATGATTGATTAATAAAAATTCAACAACCCCGGCTCTTGCATCCTGCACTCTTTCACTTGTAATGTTTTTTACAATCATACCGTCCATTACATTAGTGCGGCAGCTTGCTACCAGTTTCGGCATGGGTCTGGGGTCAGCAGCAGAACCAGCCGCGACTTCTACCAAACAGGTGCGGCATTTACCACCGCTACCTTTTAGTTTACTATAAAAGCACATAGCAGGCGGCGTTACATCACCACCAATCTGCCGTGCAGCAGTTAGTATAGAGGTACCCGGTGCCACTTCGATAGTAATATTATCGATAGTGACTTTAAAATTTTCAGGTGCTTCTTTTTTTACTTCGTCAGCCATATGCCCCTATTCCGCCAACCGGCGGAGAATTTTTTTGTTTTCCTAAAATCTGTAACAGATTAAAGGTGATGAATAATTTATTACAAGAACTCTTTAAAAACTATTTTGCTCCTGCCAGCTCCCCTTTAGGGGTTGGGGGCAACGGGTCTGCATAATGCATCAATCCATAATTTCTTCTTTGTGCATCATCAGGATTAGTGATATGCCACTCAAACTCATCCCTAAAATGGCGTATTGCTGCTGCTACCGGCCATGCCGCTGCTTCACCCAACGGACATATTGTATTTCCTTCAATCCTCCGCTGAATATCCCAGAGCAAATCAATATCACTCATCTTACCTTTTCCATTCTCAATGCTCAGTAATATTTTCTCCATCCAGCCAGTTCCTTCACGGCAAGGAGAGCATTGCCCGCAACTTTCATGACGATAAAATCTTGCCAGTGTATAAGTATGTTTTACCACACATTGTGTATCATCCAAAACAATGAATCCACCGGAGCCCATCATCGAGCCAGTTGCAAATCCGCCATCAGCTAAGCTCTCATAAGTCATCATTCTTTTTTCACCCTTCGCTGTTGTCAATAAAAGATTAGCTGGTAAAATTGGAACAGAAGAACCACCCGGAATACAAGCTTTCAGTTTTCTTCCATTCGCAATACCACCACAATATTCATCACTGTAAATAAATTCTTCAACAGAAATCGTCATTTCAATTTCATACACCCCCTGGTTCTTAATATTGCCACAGGCAGAAATCAATTTCGTACCTGTTGATTTACCAATACCAATTTTTGCATATTCCTCTCCTCCTTCATTGATGATGGGAACAACGGCAGCAATTGTTTCTACATTATTTACTACCGTAGGGCAATCCCACAAACCTCTCACCGCAGGAAACGGTGGTTTGATTCTTGGATTACCTCTTTTCCCCTCTAAGCTTTCCAGTAACGCCGTTTCTTCTCCACAGATATAAGCACCGGCGCCACGTTGCACATAAATTTCACAATCAAAGCCACTGCCCAGAATATTTTTACCAAGAAAGCCATTATTCTTTGCTTCTTGAATTGCTTGCTCTAAAATATCAACTATCCATGCATATTCACCACGTATATAAATGTATGCCCTGTTGGAACCTAATGCGAAAGAAGAAGTAATCATTCCTTCAATCAGCAAATGCGGAATGAACTCCATTAAATACCTGTCCTTGAAAGTTCCTGGTTCGCTTTCATCTGCATTTACCACTAAGTAACGGGGTACTCCGGCTGGTTTAGCCAAGAAACTCCATTTCATACCGGTAGGAAACCCAGCGCCACCACGGCCACGAAGTCCGCTTTTCTTCACTTCTTCTGTTACAGCATCAGGTGTCATTGTTTTCAACGCCTTCTCCACACTACAATAACCACCTTCCCGGCGGTACACATCATAGAGCCTGATGTTTTCAATATGAGCTTTGTCTAATAATAATTTTCTTCCCATGCTCCTAACCCCTAAAGGGGTATTTTAAAATCTTGAGTATAATTAATTTTCTTATTCTTTAATACTTTTCCCTAACTCCTCTTTAGGGGTTGGGGGCTTATCCTCTTACTGCCTGCCTCGCAAACAACAACCACCTCTTCCCTTTTCTCACCCACACTTCCAGCACTTTTAAATGATAAATGACTGCATTTCCACCATTCAATGAAACTTCGTAATCGCCAAGAAACCTTGCATGTGCCACATTTTCATTTATCGTTACCTGCAGGCTGTCTTCTTTTATACTTTTATAACTGGTGTAACCTGTTTCAAGATTTTTAATCATTTCTGCTTTTGTTTCCACCCGGCCGTTGCTATGCCCGTAACTCAGTGCTTTGTCAGTTTGCTGATTAATAGAAACCGTATTCTTCTTAACCAGCGACTGATGAAACTCTTTTAGCGTTGAAGTCAATTTCTTTTCATCCGTCTGAGCATTCGCAAAAACAACGTTCAGTAAAAGAACTATGATTAATAATTTTTTCAATCTTTAATTTTTCCAGTGTATAATTCATAAATCGGAAAAATCATATCCCAATCTTTACCCCACACCACATTTCCGTTCTCGATATTGAACCTTTTAAAGTTTGCCGTCTTTTTATACTTATTAAATTGCGGATGGCTATGTGTCTCTAAAAATCCGGCAAAATCAACAACCTTCTTTTTATTGTCGCTAAACAACAGTTCGACTTTAAAGCCATCAATATATTTTGCTTCTTTTACTGATACTGTTTTCATGTCATACTTTTTTGGCTATTACTTCACATTTCACTTTTTTATTCCGTACAAAAAAATCAGTCCATTTATCTACTATTCCGTCAGCATACTTCTTTATAAACTTTATAGCCTCTTTTAAATCTTTTTCTGACAACGGTTTTCTTCCTTTTACCTTCGTAGCTTCCCAATTAATCAGCTTACCATTTTCAAAAAACAATTCTATTTTCGACTCACATTCCCTCTCGCAATATGCACATGAATCGGTAGGTGTTCATTTGCATAAAAGAAAAAAATCAGACCAAGATATTCATAAATCTTAGGCATAATTTAATTTTTAGCCGCTATATTATTCCTGCACTCCGCAACAATCGCATCCACTTTTTCTTTTGTCAAATGCTCCCTGTAATTCTTTCCCATCTGCATCATCGGGGCATAACCACAGGCACCCAAACATTCCACTGTTTTCAACGTAAATAAACCATCAGCAGAAGTTTCGCCGGGTTTGATGCCCAGTTTGTCATATATGTATTTAATAATATCATCGCTGCCGTTGAGCATACAAGGCCCTGTATGACACACTTCAAACATATACTTGCCAACAGGCTTCAAATTGTACATGCTGTAAAAAGTCGCTACTTCATATACTTCAATTGGCTCAAGCTGCAACAAAGAAGCTACATAGTCCATCGTCTCCGAACTCAGCCAACCGCCAAATTCCTGCTGTGCGAGGTGCAGCACAGGAATAACAGCACTCTTCTGTTTTCCTTCGGGATAGAAGCTGATGATACGTTGTACTTCTTGTAATGATTTATCTGAAAATTCCATAAGCCCCCATCCCCTAAAGGGGAGTTTTTAGCACCTGATTATCCAAGTGTCTTTTTATTATTAATATTTTCTGTCTCCCTTTTTACTTTAAAGAACTTTTTTCACCAAAAGCATTACCGACCTAAGTTCCCTTTAGGGGACAGGGGCTTATGCGTCTAACTCTCCCGCAATTAAATTCAAACTACTCATCGTCATTATCGCATCACTCAGCATTGCACCTTTTGTTAATTCTTCAAAAGCCTGATAATAAATAAAGCAAGGCCTGCGGAAATGCAAACGATATGGTGTTCTGCCACCATCACTAATTAAATAAAAACCCAACTCACCGTTTCCTCCTTCAACAGATTGGTATACTTCACCAGCAGGGATTTCTGTTTCACCCATGATGATTTTAAAATGGTAAATCAATGCTTCCATCTTAGTATATACATCTGCTTTCTCGGGTAAATAATATTCAGGAACATCTGCATGATACACATCCGCATCCGTTCCTTTAAACTCCTGCACCTTTTGATAAGCCTGTTCAATAATGCTCAGGCTCTCCCACATTTCTTTTTCCCGAACCAGCCAGCGGTCATAATTGTCGCCGGTAGTACCAACAGGTATGTTAAATTGAAAATCTTCGTAAGAACTATAAGGTGAATGCACCCTTACATCATAATCCACACCAGCCGCACGGAGATTAGGACCAGTGAAACCATAATTCAATGCCCTGTCTGCGCTGATGGCACCGGTACCTTTTGTTCTGTCCATAAAAATTCTGTTGCGCTGAAAAAGATTTTCAAATTCCTTCAGCACTTTCGGATACTCTTTTAAGAACTTTTCTATTTTTTCAAAAGCGATGTTGTTGAAATTTCTTTCAAATCCACCGATGCGACCCATGTTGGTTGTTAACCTTGCTCCGCAAACTTCTTCATATATTTCATAAATCAATTCCCGGTATTGCATCACATACAAAAATCCAGTGTAGGCACCAGCATCCACACCTACAATTGAATTACAGATCAAATGGTCAGAAATTCTTGACAGCTCCATGATGATGACACGGAGATAATCAACCCTCTTTGGCGTTTTTACACCCAAGAGTTTTTCACAAGTCAAATGCCATCCCATGTTGTTGATGGGAGATGAACAATAGTTCAACCTGTCGGTCAGCGTTGTAATCTGGTAAAGTGGTCTGCGTTCAGCAATTTTTTCAAATGCCCGGTGGATATAACCAATCGTTTGCTCCGTAGAAACAATCCGTTCGCCATCCAGCTCCAAAATATTCTGCATCACACCATGCGTAGCCGGGCGTGTAGGCCCCAGGTTCAGCGTAGTGGTCGTCTTCTCAATACTTCCTTCTGGTAATTTGATATGTTGTTCTGACATTACTGTCTTTAATATTTTTTATTTGTACTCCGAAGCTTTAGCGAAGGAGTATTTACCCAGCTTCGGTGTTACTATAATCGTTTGTTGCGTCGCACTCTTCAGGATTCGGTAATTCTATTCAGCTTTTTTTCTGTTCCTAAAACCCTCTATTAAATCTCCTGTTTTTGCAATTCCCAAAATTCCATAAGCAATTGCGCTAACAATTTTCATTTTTCCATTTTCCGCATACGGATATTCAATAAATGCCATTATTGACCCCATAGCAAAAACTATTACTACCAATAGGTCAATTTCTAACTTATATTTTCTCCAAAACGTTTTCATTGTTTTATATTAAACCCCTACGGGGTTCTTATACATTCGTCATTTTCATTTCCCTACCAACATTCAGCCCCTACGGGGCTGGCAGAAAACTTTAAAGAGAAACTCATTATCATATTAGCTAATTATCAAATTGGCTAATTGACCTTATCCTCTTCCAAACATTTCATCATCCTTGTCAATCCTGCTCTGGTCTTCCAGGGGGAATTCTTTCCGCATCGGGAAATAATCCATCTCATCCACATTCAATATTCTTTTCAATTTCGGATGACCAACAAAGTTGACTCCGTAAAAATCAAAAGTTTCTCTCTCCATCCAGTTAGCCGCAGAAAATAATCCTGTAGCTGTATAAATATCAGGTTGATTAATATCAGTAAACACTTTGAAACGAATACGAATATTATCTTCCAGGTTATGCAGGTGATAAACAACTGCCAGTTCCTTTCCCTCATTATCAGGATAATGAACACCACATAAGTCCGTCATGAAACGGAACTTGAGTGCCTCATCATCATATAAAAAATTAAGCACCTTCAGGTTGAGTTCTTTTGGTACTTCGAAAGTGAGCATACCATAAGGTTCTTCAAAAGCAATTGCCTGCTCAGGAAATTTTTCTTGCAGCCGTTGTTTTATTATTTCGTTGGTCAACATTAAGCACTTAGCTTTTAGCCTTTAGCTGTTAGCCAAAGGCTTTAAATTATATTGAGAAGCTAACCGCTATTTGCTAACGGCTAACTGCTGTTTTACTGTATTCCGTAACTTTCTAACAACAACTTATATTTCTCTCCATTTCTTCTTCTCAAACTTTCTTTACCTACTAAATCCTGAATCCGCATCACACCATCTATAATTGCTTCTGGTCTTGGCGGACAACCCGGCACATACACATCCACCGGTACTACCTGGTCTATTCCTTGCAGCACACTATAAGTATCGAAAATGCCGCCGCTGCTGGCACAGGCACCAACAGCAATTACCCAACGTGGTTCAGCCATTTGTAAATAAACTTGTTTCACCACCGGGCCCATTTTTTTGGCAATCGTTCCCATTACCATCAGCAAATCACACTGACGGGGAGAAAAGCCCACCCTTTCCGAACCAAATCTTGCCAAATCGTAATGTGACCCCATGGTAGCCATAAATTCAATACCACAGCAGGAAGTGGCAAATGGCAACGGCCAGATGGAGTTCTTTCTTGCCAAACCAATTACACTATTGAGTTTGGTAGCAAAAAACCCTTCGCCTTGCTGACCTTCAGGCATATCAGCCATGCTGATGTCCGCTTCAAGCGGCTTTTTGATAAGATTATATGATACAGGACGAGACATATTTAATTAAAAATTTATAATTAAGAATTAATAATTATCCTACTATCTAATAACCTAAATGCTATCCTGAAGTTCAGGTAATTACTAATTATTAATTTTTAATTACTCATTATCTAATCTTCCCACTTCAACGCACCCTTTTTCAGTATATATATAAACCCACAAAGGAAGAATGTTACAAACATAAATACTGCCCAAAACCCGGGCCATCCCAGATCCTTAAAATTCACCGCATAGGGGTAGAAGAAAATCACTTCTACATCAAACAACACAAAAAGGATGGCCGTAAGAAAATACTTAATTGCCATTGGCTGGCGGGCATCTCCATGAGATTCGATACCACTGGCGAAGTTTTGCAACTTGTCAGAAGTTTTTCTTTGGGGACCTAATAAATGGGTGACAACCGTTAAAAAAACCACCAGCCCTACCGCAATAAAAACCTGTATGGCAACCGGCAGATATGAACCGGCATCCGCACTGTTAAGACTGGTTTGAAGTAAATGAAACATAAGCTTTTGCTCTATGGGCAAAAATAAGGTGACCGGCTGAAAATACCTTAACTAAAATCAGTACAAAGGGTTGCCTACTTTTGAAAAGTTGGCACCCCTCAATAAAAGAAAAATCCCCCTCCGACAGATTGCGGAAAGGGGACTTTGTTTGTAAAAGAAGAAAACCGAGTTTTTATTTCTTTGTTACGACAGTTTGATTGGTACTGCCTGTAGTTTTTGTTTTCTTTTTTGTTGACTTGATAGCTGGCGACTTTGGAGGAGCAGGATTTCCATTGGGAGAAACTGCTGCTGGTTTTGACGGCATTTTTTTAATCTGGTCAATATATTGTTGAATAGTTGTTGCATTTGCAGCATCAACCTCCAACCATTTTGTGAAAAATTCAAGTGACTTTTCTTTGTCCTTTGCTTTATTTATATAATAAGCTGCGAGATAACGAACAGGGCTGATGTACTGCTTCCTAAACTTGACTGTATCTTTTGCACTAAATTCATATAGTTTTATTGCATCAGGTACGGCAATACTATCTTGCCTTACAGAATCACTTATCTGGCTCGTATTAAATGCCCACTCATACCCATATACCTGGTCAGGATACTTTTCTATCATTACTAAGGCTGTTGCCCTTGACCGGGCATAATCCTGGCTGAAATAACGGGCCAATGTCAAATCAAAATAATCATTGATTGAAGGCTTGGGTTTTAGATCAATTATTTTTTGAACCAAATCGCCTTCTTTATCTCTTATTTTATTGGTTTTAAAATAGGCTATCCCTTTTTTAAGAAATCCAATTTTTGCTTCCCCTGTTGTGTCCAGCTTTATTCCTGCCAAATATGCATTCAGAATTTCATCCGGAGTACCACCGGTTTTTGACAGAACATCTGCTTTTATTTCAAAATCAGGCAGAATTATATCTTCCGGGTTCTTCTTCTTTGCAAAGAACTCATCACTGTATTTCTTGGCGTTTGCAAAATCTCCTTTTTGGTAGTATGAATCAGCCATTAACCTATAAACTCTTGGTTTTGTAAAGGTTCCCATCGCCGCTATCACACTTTGTGCTTTTGTAATGGCACAATCAAAATCTTTGCGGGCCCAGCAAAGCTGTGCATAGAGAAATTCATGCTGTGGCTCTTTATCAGAATTGGCAATATAATTTGTCAATTGCCCTTCTGCTTCCGGGAATTTGGCCCTGTAGAAATAATAATAAAATAGTTCGTAGTAAGCAGGAGCAAATTTTGAATCGTTTTTTATGGCGTCATTCAGATACTGCAATACAAGTTCCCAGTTTTTCTGGGATTCAAATAATGCAGCCAGCCTGAGGTTTGCAACTGCAAACGATTGATTTAATTGTAAAGCCTTTTTATAAGTTTCAAATGCCTGGCCACCGCCCTGACCGGGGTTGGCCTTACGATAAGCATTACCTAACTGTAGCAATGTTTCTGTGTTTTTATCACCCTTATCGGCAGCCATTTGCAGTTTTTGAACGGCATAAGCCGGATCACCAGCTTTGGCATCCACATTGGCCCGGCCAATAGCAGTAAGTACACCACCATCTGTGCCTTTCTTACCATTTGTAGCGGCAGTTATAGCGGCTTCAAATTTCTGACGGGCATCGCTGGTTTTATTATCATGCAAATCAGCATGACCTAACCCTACTAATATAAGCGGGGCACTGCCATTAGTAGCTAATGCTTTTTCATACAACTGACGGGCTTTTGCATTGTCATCCATATCAAAGTATGTTTGACCAAGCCAGTATGTTGCCTCAATATTGTTAGGGTTTGTTGCGAGCAGTTTTTCAAAAACACCAATGGCACTTTTGAACCTGTCGGCATACAGGTGGCTCATACCCTCCTGTATAGTCTGTGCTTTTAGTCCGGATACTAATAGTAATCCGGCGGCTAAAAATGTGATAGTGATTTTCTTCATTTTCTTCTTCTTTTTACGTTTGCAAATATAACTACTTTGTTTACTCGTTCAGCTTCACCGGCCGTATGCCAAATCTCTTTTGTGCAGGTGCCAGGTAAGCTCTTTTAAAAATCAATTGTCCAATCTCGCCACTCATAAAATTCGCAAAGCCTGTTCCAAGTCCTTTATAGTTCTCCTTTAGTATATAAACCAAATCCCGTACCATAGGATACCGTTTTATGTAAATGTTTGCCTGGTAGGCTTTAACAAATGCACCCGGTATATCGGTACACTCCACATTTGCCACTCTTATCTTCTTCAAAAAACTCAATTGCGATGTGTCTTCCGGGTTGCCAATCCAGCTTACCCCTATAAAACCCACTGCATTAGGGTTTTTGGAGACATAATCCAGCACCGCTTCGCTACTACGGGCTGCCATGGCCCTGGAAGTCAATGTATCACCCCGCAATACTGAATCGATGATAAAACGTACGGTACTGGTTGCTTTTAAGCCGTCAAATACCGGAATTAAATTTTTCTTAAATCTCCCGGTTAATATTTCCTTGATGTCTGTCATCCTGAATAGGGAGTCTGGTGATGAGGGATGAACCACAACGGCAATACCATCTCTTGCAATCACCATACTTCTGGGCGACACTTTCATAGAATCCAGCATCAGGCTTTTTTCATCTTCATTATAATGACGGGTGGCAATGATCATCCTGATGCTGTCTGTCAGCATATCCTTCAGGCATTCAGCTTCTGTTTTGTACTGCACTTTGATTGTTGCACCAGGGTGGTGCAACTCATACACCTGCACCATTTCATCAATAACCGGCTTAAAAGTCTCATCGGCGCTAACATTGATAGTTCCTTTACTACTGTTATCTGGTAGTTCGGCTTCCTGTTCCTTGAAAGATTTGCAACCTGCCAGCAACAACAGTAAGCAAAAAACAACTACAGGCAGACCACGGTAATTCATCTTCTTGTAAAAACTCATTTAAAATAATTTTTCTGATAGCCCCTGTATATCCGCCATACCCCATAAACAATGGCCATGACACCAAAAATGGTGTCAATATCATTGGGTGGAAAACGTTCGTTGAACGAAATATGAAACTTACTGCGGAATAAGAAAAATACTCCTGCAAATAATATCATGATGCCCACGCCGTAATCCAGCAGGGACTTCATGAAGGAAATCTGTTTCCTTTTTTTCTTTTCATATTCTTCAAACATCATCTAATAGTTTCAGGAGTAGCAAATTATAAAATTTTACCCTTCTCTGCCGATAAATGTTATGGGCAGTATATAGCTTACCGATACATTGATACCATTTTGTATGGCGGGTATCCAGCGTGGCATTTTCTTACAGACCCTCAACACTTCCTGGTCAAACTCACTACCACCACTTGTTACTATCTCGAAAGTGGTAACTGACCCGTCTTTATCCACTTTAAATTTTATTTGCACCACTTTTCTTTCTCCATCTTCCAAGTCGTCGGGTGTACCCAGGTTGCGGGCCATAAATTTCTTCAATCCATCCTGGCCGCCGGGAAACTGAGGGTCTCTTTCATCAGCCATAAAGTCTGGCCGTGAAGGACCAGTGGTGGTGGCAGTGCCGTTACCAGTTTCTTTCACCGGCTCCTTATCCAACACTACTTTACCATCGGCTTCCTTACCGTCAGTAGTTTTATCAGCAATTTCCTTACCCTCTAATTCTTTTGTGGCTACCATTGCGTTCTTTACCTCCGTATCTTTTTTAATTTTAGGCGGCGTAGTATAATTGACGGTAGCAATTTTCTGTGCGGGTTTTGGAGCCGGTTTTTGCTTCGCTATTTCTTTTGGCTTTACTGGCTCTTTTATTTTTTCTTTGGGCATTTCGATTGTCCTTATCACTATTCCTTCTTTGGTATTAATGACAGGCTTGTCGCTGCTCTTAGTTTTACCTGTTGTCAGTATAAAAATAATCAGCAGGATAACAGACAGACCCGTTCCAAGAGCAATTAACATACGGTTGCTATAACCCTTACGAAGGGAATAAGCACCGTAATCTTTGTTGCGGTTCTCGAAAATTATATCGAGAAAGTTTGCTTTTAAAATTTCACTGTTTGTCATCGTGGTGTGTTTGGTAATGAGATGCTATACTAAAGAAATTCCACAAGCTGCCATGAAAAGCTGCGAGTCGTGAGTTTCGAGTTACGGGACTTAGAATTCCAGTTTTTCCTTTAGCACATAAATTGATGTTAACGACCTTACTCGTAACCCGAAACTCACAACTCATAACATATATTTGCTTTATGAAAATTTTAATGGTTTGTCTTGGAAATATTTGCCGTAGTCCCCTGGCTGAAGGCATTTTGCAGGATAAAGCTTTTAGGGCAGGATTAACATGGAGTGTCGAAAGTGCAGGTACCAATAGTTATCACAATGGTGAGCCCCCACATCCGTTATCGCAGAAAGTAGCCAAACTAAATGGTATTGACATCTGCCAACAAAGAGCAAGAAGATTCGCCGCTTCAGATTTTGAAATGTATGATAAGATATATGCACTGGCAGGTGATGTACTGGATGAAATAAAACGCATTTCAGGAAAAAAATTTGATGCGTCAAAAGTGGATTTATTAATGACTGAGTTTTATCCCGGAAAAAATATGGATGTGCCGGACCCCTGGTATGGACCGGAGCCAGGTTATCATAAAGTGTATAAGATGATTGATGAAGTGTGTGATGAAATAATTAAAAAATATAAACCCTTAACCTTGCAAGAAGTTAAGTTGGATAGCTTTCAAAAAAATTAATCTATAAACATTAAATACCCCTTTAGGGGATAGGGGCATGGCAAAACCATCACTACCACAGGGAACAAGAGATTTCGGGCCGGATGTGGTTCGTAAGCGGACTTATATTCTTAATACTATCCGTAACGTTTTTGAATTGTATGGATTTCAACCATTGGAAACACCGGCAATGGAGAATTTGGATACGTTAATGGGTAAGTATGGTGAAGAAGGGGATAAGCTGATTTTTAAAATACTGAATAATGGACTTGATAATCCTGAAAAGGAAAAACAGGTAAAAGAAGATTTTGAAAAAGTATTGGATGGTAAAAATGTAAAAGGAATTACAGAAAGAGCTTTAAAATATGATCTCACTATTCCTTTTGCGAGATATGTAGCCATGAACCACAGCCAGCTTACTTTCCCTTTCAAACGTTATCAAATACAACCCGTGTGGAGAGCTGACCGGCCACAGAGAGGAAGATACCGTGAGTTTTATCAATGCGATGCCGATGTTGTAGGGAGTAATTCGTTTTTGAATGAAGTTGAACTGGCAAGTATTTATGCAGATGTATTTACTCAATTAGGGATTAAAGGTTTTGAATTACGAATTAATCACCGGAAAATATTAACTGCTTTGGCTGAAGTATGTGGTGGGGCCGATAAGATGATGGACATTACCATCGCTATTGACAAATTAGATAAAATAGGTTTAGAAAAAGTAAAAGTAGAATTATCTCAAAGAGGATTGAATAACGAGCAAATTGCCATTATAGAAAAATATCTTGCTGTTTCAGGAAGTAGTGAGGAGCAGTTAATACAAATAAAAAACCTGCTTGGAGAAAATGAAAGCGGTAAAAAAGGGATTGAAGAACTTGAATACATCCTCTCACAACTGACAGATCACAACTCACAACTTTCCATAGACTTTACCCTTGCCCGTGGCCTTAACTATTACACCGGCATCATCTTCGAAGCAAAAGCTCCTGCGGAAGTGAAAATAGGCAGCATCGGTGGCGGTGGCCGCTACGATGATCTTACCGGCCTGTTTGGTGTTCCCAATATTCCCGGTGTTGGTATTTCTTTTGGAGTAGATAGAATTTATGATGTAATGGAAGAGTTGGATTTGTTTCCAGCGGATATACATATAGGCACACAAGTATTATTCTTTAATTTAGGTGAAGCAGAAAGCAAAGCAGCTTTCGGACTGATGCAGCAATTACGTCAAAAAGGAATTCGCAGTGAATTGTTTCATGAACAATCAAAATTTGACAAACAATTCAAATATGCAGAAAAGAAAAACATTCCTTATATAATCATCATCGGTGATAAAGAACTGAAAGAAAATACCTGTACCATAAAAAACCTGGCCACCAGCCATCAAGAAACGATTTCGGCTGATGCTTTACTGAATTATAGCTTTTAAACAAAAAGAGGCCAGATTCTACAACCTGACCTCTTTCAATCTTATAATACACTGCTTACTTTTCTTTACGGAGAAATAATACAGACGATGTAAAATTCAATCCCTCCGTTTTTTCTCCTTCCATATTTACATCCCCCACCAATATCTGTAAACTCGTCACTTTACCTTCTTTTCTTACAAAAGTGGCAGTACCACCATACGCCACTATCTCATAAACATCCACTGTAGATGTTGGTTTAAACTCAGTGCTGCCCATCGCAGAACTAGCCATTAATAGTCCATTATCAATGGACATGGTTATTTCAGCCACCGGGCTACCATCCGGAAACTTGTACTTTCCAACATAATGCTGCAACGAGTCCGTTTGTGCATTAACTGTTATAAAGCCGAACAGTAGAAATAAGGAAAGAAAGATTTTTTTCATGCATAATAGTTTTTGTGATTGACTGACGAAAATTACAGCAAAAAACTTACAGCTCCATATTAATTTATTACAGCTTCTCATAAATTACTGCTGCTCCCTGCCCCACTCCTACACACATTGTGGCTAATCCATATTTAGCATTTCGCCTTTTCATTTCATGCAGCAAAGTAGCAGAAATACGAACTCCGCTGCATCCCAACGGATGGCCGATAGCAATAGCACCACCATTCACATTTACCTTATTGCTATCCAACCCCAATTCTTTTATACAAGCAATTGACTGCGATGCAAATGCTTCGTTCAGTTCAATTAAATCAATATCACCGACTTTTAATCCGGCCCTTAGTAAAGCTTTTTGAGTGGCTGGCACCGGACCAATTCCCATGATAGAAGGATCAACACCAGCTACCGCCATTGAAACAACTTTTGCCAACGGTGAGAGGTTGTATTTCTTTAGAGCCTCTTCACTTGCCAGCAACATAGCGGCTGCTCCATCATTAATGCCGGAAGAATTACCGGCGGTTACTGTTCCATCTTTTATAAAAGCCGGTTTTAATCCTGCTAATTTTTCTAACGAAGTGTCTCTTGGATACTCATCATTTACAAACCAGTTGATAAGTCCTTTTTCATTGAATTCAATAGCGGTGATTTCATCAGCCCATTTATCCGCAGCTTTGGCGGCAAAATATTTTTGTTGTGAAGCTAATGCAAACTCATCCTGTTTCTGCCGGGAAATATTCCATTGCTTCGCCACATTTTCTGCTGTTTCCCCCATACTGTATGGATGATACATTTCCGCTAATTGTTTATTGACAAACCGCCAGCCGAGTGTTGTATCGTAAATTTCAGCATTGCGTTGAAAGCCTGTTGTAGCTTTTGCCATTACAAAAGGGGCTCTTGTCATGCTTTCTACTCCACCAGCTATTATCAATTCTGCATCGCCACACATTACCTGCCTTGCTGCATCCATAATGGCCTGCAGGCCGGAAGCACAAAGACGGTTAACCGTATTACCCGCCACTGTTACCGGTAAACCAGCCAGCAATGCAGCCATTCTTGCCACATTCCGGTTGTCTTCGCCAGCCTGGTTGGCAGCACCGGCAATTACCTCTTCTATTGCATTTACATCAATGGAATCGTTTCTTTGTAACAATGCCCTGATAGTATGTGCAAGCAGATCATCCGGTCGGATAGTGGATAAGGCTCCGCCATATTTCCCAATTGGAGTTCTCACAGCATCAATTATGTAAACTGGTTTCATTTATTAATAAATATAGCTGCAAGATAAACGATTCAGCTATTCTCTCCCGGCGGGTGGCGGTTTGTTATCTTTGCTGCATGGCAAAAGCAGCAGTTAAGAATATCCGGCATCTGAGCCTTGCTGAAAT
Organism: Chitinophagaceae bacterium; assembly: GCA_046598205.1. Lineage (GTDB taxonomy): Bacteria > Bacteroidota > Bacteroidia > Chitinophagales > Chitinophagaceae > JJ008. The sequence goes on along the minus strand of JBKJIX010000021.1, from coordinate 10,948 downwards.
TGAACAGTATTTTGAGGAAATGGGTGAAAAAAAATTCAGGGCCAAGCAGGTATATGAATGGCTTTGGCTAAAACCTGTTCAGGGTTTTGACGGCATGACCAATATTTCTAAAGACCTGCGACAGAAACTGGCAGTAGAATTTACTTTACCCGGTCTTACAGTTGATACTACCCAATACAGTGAAGATGGTACCATCAAATCCAGGTTTAAAACACATGACGGCCATTTGATTGAAGGAGTATTGATACCAACCAAATCAAGATTTACAGCTTGTGTTTCTTCGCAGATTGGTTGTTCACTTAGTTGTAAATTTTGCGCCACTGGTTATATTGACCGAAAAAGGAATCTCGACTTCGACGAAATTTATGACCAGGTAGCCATTCTTAATGAGCAATGCGAGAAAACACATGGCAAGAAACTCAGCAATATCGTTTTTATGGGTATGGGCGAACCCTTGCTGAATTATAAAAATGTATTACGGTCTATTGAAAGAATCACCTCCCCGCATGGAATGGCGATGAGTCCGAAACGTATTACTGTTTCCACTGCTGGTGTGGCAAAGGGTATTAAGCAGTTAGGTGATGATAAGGTAAAATTTAAGTTGGCTCTTTCATTACATGCAGCCAACGACCAGAAGCGGCATGAGATAATGCCGATTAACGACAGTAATAATATTCAGACGCTGATTGAAGCAATGAATTATTTCTACAAACAAACTGAGAACGAAATTACTTTTGAATATATCCTTTTCAAAGATTTTAATGATTCATTAAAAGATGCAGATGAGCTGATTAAAATTTACCGGCAGGTGCCAGCTGACCTCGTTAATATTATCGAATACAATCCTATTGACTTTGCCAAATTTGAAAAGCCGGATGAAGATAAAGTGCAGGCTTTTATGGAATATCTTGGTAAACACCGGGTGAATGCAAGACTACGCCGGAGCCGTGGAAAAGATATTGATGCTGCTTGCGGTCAATTGGCGAATAAGGATTAATTATCCCGAAACTTATTCAATGCCTGAACCTTATTCTGCACATGCAGTTTTTGATATATATTTTTGATGTGTTGCTTTACCGTTTCATGACTGATGAAAAGTTTTTCGCCAATTTCTTTGTAAACAAGCCCCTGTGCCAACTGTTGCAAAACCTCATATTCTCTGTCACTAAGAAGTTCTGATACCTTTTTTCCATTGCCCTGCTGAAAACTGGCGGTTACACGTCGGGCAATATAAGGACTCATGGGAGACCCGCCATTTTTAAGGCCTTCCAAAGCTGCTATTATTTCTTTTCCCGAGCTGTCTTTTAGCAAGTAGCCCAAGGCCCCGTTTTTTAAAGCGGAGAAAATAAATTCATCATCATCATACATACTGCAGATGATACATTGAACATTTTCGTTTGATTGGGTAATATGTGATACAAGGGTGGCCCCATTCATACCGGGCAGTTTAATATCAATGATAACAATACCCGACAGCTGATTAATATAAGGCAATACCTCTTCGGCTGAAGAAAATACTTTTGCCACCTGGAAGTTCTTGCTGTCAGCTATAAATGTTACCAGTGCCTGCTGGTATTCTTTGCTATCTTCTATTATGAAAATTGTCGTTTTGATAGCTGTAAATTAAGGCAGTAAATATTAAGAAACAAACCAATTCCAAACCCACCTCTAATTGTTACACCCTGCACAGATGAGTGTTAGTATTTTTCTACGAAAGATTTCATATGCCGTTAAACCTTCTATTTAATGCCTGGTCTTTATGCAGTAAATTTTTTTTTATAACAAGCCCTCCCTGCTTTCTCAAACCTTTAGCATAGCAGCCGAAAGTTTTCGAAAAGCCTCAGCGTCAAAAACAAAACTTAAAAAGCATGAAAAAAATAATCCTATCAGCAGTTGTGTTGACAATGGCATTTGCCGTACAAGCTCAGGAAATACCGGAAAGAAAAGGTGAAAGACCTCCAATGACGGAAAGAAAAAAACACCATCAGGGAATGGAATTCCAAAAATTGAACCTGACCGAAGAACAGAAAGTAAAGTTCAAAACGCAGAATGAAAGCTTTCGCAAGCAAATGGAAGAGCTGAAGAAAAATGACAATATAACTGTGAAGGATTGGAAAGCGAAAGCAGAAAATATCCGTAAAGAACATAAAAATAATACGCAAACCATTCTTACCAGTGAGCAAAAAGCTCAGGTAGAAAAAATCAAGGCAGAAGGTAAGGCAAAGCATGAAGCCATCGGAAAAGAAAGAGGTGAGAAAATGAAAACTGCTCTTGGATTAACAGATGAGCAATCAGCAAAGATGCAATCCAATCGCAAAGAAATTGGCGAAAAAATGAAATCGCTCCGGAAAAGTACATCGCTAAGTGATGAGCAAAAGAAAGAACAAATGAAAAAGTTGATGAAAAAGCAGAAAGAAAGTATGAAATCAATTCTTACAGATGAGCAACTGAAGAAATTAAAAGAAACAAAACATAAAAGACCCGAAGGAGAAAGTAGAAAACCTGAGATGAAACAAACTATTTAATCCCAATCCGTTCGTTAGGAAAACTGAGGCCCTGTCTATGACGGGGCTTTCCTTTTACCCGAATGAGATGTGATTGCTTATCTTTGCCCCTCACTACTGTTGTAAAACAGCAAACTACTACACATGCAAAAAAAAGCAAGTCATTTCGACAAATTCAAACCAAAGAAAAGTAACGCTGCCATCAAAGAACAATTCAAACAGGAAAAAAGAAAGTACAAAAAAGAAAAGCAGGAGTTTTTTGATAAAAAGAAAGCCGAAACAAGGGCTCAGGAGTCTGGTATCAGAAGCCGGGGAGCCGTAGTTAGTTCTACGCCTACACCGATTACACATAGCCGACCTCAAACCACTGCACAAATGCCACTGAATAAATTCATTGCCCATGCAGGTATTTGTGGCAGAAGAGAAGCGGCGGAACTGGTGAAAAAAGGATTGGTAAAAGTAAATGGTGCCGTAATTACAGAACCCGGACATAAAGTAGCTTCAACAGATGAAGTAAATGTAAATGGTAAAAAAGTATTTCTTGCTAAAAATCTGGTTTACATTTTACTCAATAAGCCCAAAGATTATATCACTACTACTGATGATCCGCAAAAAAGGAAAACTGTTTTAGACATCATTGGTAAAGCCACTACAGAAAGAGTTTACCCTGTTGGGCGGCTTGACAGAAACACTTCCGGTGTTTTGTTGCTGACCAATGATGGCGAACTGGCGCAAAAACTTACTCATCCAAGTAATGAGATAAAAAAAGTTTATCATGTTACGCTTAATAAGGAACTGGTGAAAAAAGATTTTGACAAGATACTAAGCGGCGTTACACTGGAGGACGGCCAAGCCAGTGTGGATGTATTGGCTTATGCAGATATGAAAGACAAAACACAGGTTGGTGTAGAAATACACAGTGGCCGTAATCGTATCGTTCGCCGCATATTTGAAGCATTAGGATATGATGTAAAAGGTCTTGACCGGGTAATTTTTGCCGGGTTAACCAAGAAAAATATTGAGAGAGGGAAATTTCGTTTCCTCAGTGAAAAAGAAGTAAGAGATTTGAAGCATTTTGGAAAAGGGAAATAGACCACAGATTGATACGATTAAATACAAAGTAATTGCCTTCGGCAATTTTATTGGTCCACAGATTAACACAAATTGACACAGATTAATACAATGAAAATTTCAGAGTTACTAATTTTTCAGAACGGTGGAATATACTACTACTGAAAATTTTATTGGTCCACAGACGCCGTCGGCCATAGCCTATGGCGGCGGACGATTAACACAAATTGACACAGATTAATACAATGAAAATTCCGGAGTTACTAATTTTTGAGAACGATGATTTTATTGCGTTGAATAAACCATCTGGCTTACTATCTATACCAGACAGGGAAGGAACCGAAGTTTCATTGAAAAACTTATTGCAGGAAAAATACGGGAAAATATTTACGGTTCACCGGCTTGACAGAGATACAAGCGGTTTGATTGTATTCGCCAAGAATGAAACAACACATAAACATTTATCCTTACAGTTTGAAGGAAGGTTGACGAAGAAGATATATGCCGGGTTGGTGCTTGGTTCTCCTACAGAAAAGAAAGGAAGTATTAATCTGCCGTTAGCAGAAAATATGGTGCAGCGGGGGGTAATGATTGTAAACCGCAGAGGTAAGGAATCACTGACGGATTATGAAGTAATGGATGATTTTGGCATTTATTCCTGGATGCAATTTCAGATACATACCGGACGCACCCACCAGATACGGGTACACATGAAAGAACTTGGCCACCCGATTGTATGTGATACAATCTATGGAGATGGAAAACCTTTATTGCTTTCTTCACTCAAGAAGAAAAAATTTAAATTATCAAAAGATGTGTTAGAAGAACGACCATTAATGTCAAGATTAGCCTTACATGCTTATCAATTAACTTTCACTACGCAACAAGGTGAAAAAAAGGAATTGACAGCTGAGCTGCCTAAAGATTTACAGGCAACTTTACAGCAATTGACTAAATGGATAAAAAAATGAGTCTTTCTTGATCAGCATTTATCCAATGCTTGCCTAATGTCATTTAGAATATCTTCGGGATGCTCCAATCCTACAGAGATGCGGATAAGACCCGGAGTAATGCCTACTGCTTTTCTTTCTTCGTCTGTCAATTTAGAATGTGTGGTTGATGCAGGATGTGATGCAATACTTCTGCTATCACCAAGATTATTTGTCATAGAGAGCATTTGCAATGCATTCAGGAATTTTCTTCCGCTATCAATACCGCCTTTTAATTCAAAAGTTACAATACCGCCACCGTTTGTCATTTGTTTTTTTGCAATGGCATATTGCGGATGTGTTTCCAGGAAAGGATATTTTACTCCCGCCAGTTGTGAATGGTTTTGTAAAGAAGTAGCAATTTGTAATGCACTGGCCGCATGTTTGTCCATACGAATGTATAATGTTTCCAGGCTTTTGCTGAGTACCCATGCATTAAACGGACTCATGGAAGGGCCAGTATTGCGGATAAATAAATACAATTGACTTATTAATTCCTTTTTTCCTACTACTACTCCACCCAATACTCTACCCTGCCCATCAATAAATTTGGTAGCAGAATGCAGGACTAAGTCAGCACCATACAGAATAGGTTGTTGCACTGCCGGTGTGGCAAAACAATTATCAACAACAAACAAAATATTATGTTGCTTACAAAGTTTTGAAACAAATTCGATATCTATAATATCCAAACCGGGATTGCTTGGTGTTTCCAGATACAGCATTTTTGTATTCGGCTTAATCAATGCTGCAATAGATTCAGACTTGTTCATGTCGAAGTAAGAAGACTCAATACCCCACTTGGGTAAATATTTTGTCAGTATTGTATGCGTAGAACCAAATACTGCTGATGCAGAAATGATATGGTCACCTTTACTTAAAAAAGTCATGAATGTTCCAAAGATGGCAGCCATGCCAGTGCCGGTAGCAACGCCATCTTCTGCACCTTCCAATACAGCAATCTTATTGATGAACTCATCAACTGTTGGATTAGAAAATCTTGAATAAATATTTACTTCCAGGCTATCATCAGCAAATGCTGCAGCCATATCTTCAGCAGACTCATAAGTAAAACTGCTTGTTAAAAACAATGGTGTTGAATGCTCTTTCTGTTGTGTTTTTTCTGTTTGAATGCGGATGGCTTTTGTTTCCGGACGTTGTGACATGACAATGTTTTGCTTAATGTAAAATTGATAACGAAGATACGATCTTACCGCTTTGTTTCAGTACATAAACCGGTCATAAAATCTTTACAAGTATCCTTAAGCTCCAAAATATAACAAGCACACCCAATAATAAATAGGCTGTTTTTTTGGGCAGCCTTCCTGCAAGCTTTGCAGCTATAGGAGCGGCTATTAACCCACCAATGATTAATGCAATGATGGTTTGCCAGTGGCTTACCCCAATCATAGTAAAAAATGTGAAGGCACTGGCAAGCGTTACAAAAAATTCAGTGAGACTTACTGAGCCAACTACATATTTATGACTGCGCCCATTATTAATTAATGTACTTGTCACAATAGGGCCCCAGCCGCCGCCGCCAAAAGAATCGAAAAAGCCGCCTACACCTGCCAGTAAACGGTAACGTTTAAATTTTTTCTGTGGCTTTTTTTCCTTGAAGGCATTCATAATAAATTTTATTCCCAGTATCAATGTATAGCCCGCAATAACTGGTCGGATATAATTTCCATATTTATTTCCCAGCGTTACCAGCATAATGGCGCCAGCTATAGCGCCAAGGACTCCCGGAATAAGTAAAGCTTTGAATAACTTTTTATTTACGTTACCAAATTTGTAATGACTATAGCCCGATGCACCACTTGCAAACATTTCTGCTGTATGAATACTTCCGCTGATAGCAGCAGGACTTACACCTGCAGATAATAATATGGTAGCACTTGTAACACCATAGCCCATTCCCAATGCACCATCCACCAATTGTGCCAGGAAACCAGCCAGCACCATAATGGGGAAAGCTTTATCCAATGTTTTATACCATGCCACAGAATCATCAGCCATTCTTTGTATGGGTAAATAAGAAAAAATAAAATACCCTATCAGCATAAATGCAAATGCCAGCAATGAATAAGTTGCAATTTTTTTCCAGCGGCTATTATATTCTGTTTCATCCACCAGCACTTTAGTCAGTGCATTTAATTTTTTTACTTTGTATTCAAAATTGCCATTGAGTTTATTTCTTATTTCGTGTAAATTTTCAATAACATCATCCAGTTCGCCAGGCAGGGCCTTATTTAAAACTTCTTTTATCCTTTTTGCAATAGTTGGCGATTTTCCATTGGTGCTGATAGCAATTTTAAGGTTACCTTTTTGTACAATACTACCGAGATAGAAATCACACAGCTCAGGAGTATCTGCTACGTTTACCAACAGCTTTCTTTCGTTAGCCAGTTGTTTTATTTTTTTATGTAATTGTTTATTATCCGTAGCACAAACAACAATGTCCTTATTATCCAAATCACTTATTTCAAATGAACGCTGTATAATAGTACAGGCAGGATATTCTTTAAGTAATATCCGCACCTCTTCTTTTATCACCGGGGCAATGACTGTAATTTTTGCCTGCGGCGAATTAGATAATAGCGAACCTAATTTTTCAAAACCTACATTACCACCGCCTACAAGCAACGTATGCATTTGTTCCAGTTTTAAAAAAACAGGATATAATTGGTTTTTATCCTTTCCTGGTCCGATGGCCATCTGCTATTATTGTTTTTAAAAATGTACAGGTAACTAAATGCTGTGTTGCTGCTGCTAACTTACTCCATATATAACCAGCCTGTATCTGGGTGGTGGTGTTAAACTCATGAATAAAAGTCAGTCCCAATCTGTTCTGTTGAAACGAAAATTGTTTCTCACTCATCTGCCGCATATACTCATTTGCCAATTGCACTTTCCATTTATCAGCTATCTTTTGAACAGCTGCCAGCCGATACCGCAATCTTAATGCAAAAGATTTATTCTTTATTGATGTAGCGGCAAAAAATCGTTCTTCTGTTCTAAACCTGCTAAAGAAACTAAGCTTCTTGTTTAGCTTATTTTCCTTTACTACTTCCTGCCACAACCTGAATTCACGGCCAAATTCATGATTCATCTTATTAAAACTGGTTCTGGTATAAAAAAGAGCCAGCCCGGTTGCCACATTCCATTTATCGTTTATAAATCGCCTCACTCCTGTTCGAAATGTATATTTATATGCAGAAGCTGATGCACCAATTGTCCTGTAACTAATATCATTGTGCAATTGCCATTTGGCTGAAAACTGTATGGGAAACTGCAAGGTATTCCATACCAGTGTGTTGGCTTGCTGCCCCTGGCTGCATTTAACAAACAATAGTATCCCAGCAATACAAAACAAGAGCATTCTCCTCTTTATCATTACTACAAAAATAGGAGGTTGTTTTTAGTCTACCAAAATTATAGACTTTAATTTAACAGTCTTTCGCTTATACCATCTTACTCTTTAGAAAACGGCAAATTAGAATACATAAATTGCTGGTATATGCTGAAGATATTACTTACGGGTTTAACCAAGCAAGATCTTGCGTCTTACACAAGCCTACATATGAAACGGTATTCCGTATGCTGAACGAATTATCAGACCAAAAATTAGTGACTTTTTCCGGAAAAAAATATTGGGATATTAAATCAACAAAAATTAACAGAGATATCAAGCAGGCCTGAGTAGTAATTACTGTGTTTGTATTTCTTTTATAATTGCTGCTATCACCCATTTACGATGTGAAAAATCACCAAAGGTTTCTCCTTCGTTTCTTTCATTAGAATATGAAGCAAACAACTCATCCAGTGTTTCCAATATCTGCTCTTCATTTAGATGGCCTTTATATTTTGTATTTAATCGTTCGCCAACTCTGTCGCCACCAATATGCAAATTATATTCACCATATGCAGTACCAATTAAACCAATTTCTGCAGCTGGCGAACGGCCACAACCATTCGGGCAGCCTGTCATCCGCAATACAATTTCATCGTGTTGCAATGAATATTTTTCAAGCAATGGCTCTATCTTATCAATTAATGTTGGAAGATAACGTTGTGCTTCAGCCAATGCCAGGGGACAAGTATTGAATGCCACACAAGCCATTGCATTTTTTCTTATTACACTTGCTTTGTTTGTATGAGCAGTAAGACCAAACTTGTCTAATATGCTATGAATTTCATTTTTATCAGCTTCTTTAATATCTGCCAGTATTACATTTTGATTTCCGGTAAACCGAAAATTGGTTTTACCAGTTTGTGCAATCTCATATAATGCTGTTTTTAATGGCGCCTTAGCATCATCCAAAACTCTTCCATTTTCTACAAACAATGTATAATACCATTTGTCCTGATGGTTTTGCTTCCACCCATAATGGTCTTTGCGTGATTCAAAAGTATAAGGTTTTGTTTCTTCCAATTTAAAGCCACAACGCTTTTCCAGTTCTTCTTTGAAAGGTTCTACACCCAATTTGTCAATGGTATATTTTAACCGGGCTAATTTTCTATCGCTTCTGTTACCATGGTCCCGTTGAATAGTCATCACCTCGTATACAGACTTCAATACTTTATCAGTACCAACAAATCCTAATACAGTAGCTAATCTTGGATAAGTGTTAGCATTACCATGTGTAGCACTTAATCCACCGCCTGCAGCTACATTAAAACCAATCAATTCATTATTTTCAATAATAGCTATCAATCCTACATCATTTGTCAGTACATCTATATCATTGTTCGGCGGAATAGCAATACCAATTTTAAATTTTCGTGGCAAATACCTGTCCTGGTATAAAGGGTCTTCCTCCTTTTTATCTGCAATCATTTCTTCATCCAGCCAGATATCATAATAAGCTCTTGTTTTTGGCAAAGCCATTACACTCAGTTTATCTGCATATGCAAACACTTCTTCATGTATCGCTGATTCTTTCGGGTGGGCACTACAGGTTACATTTCTGTTCACATCACCGCAAGCAGCAATAGAATCTAAATGAAATGTATTAAAAGATTGTATAGTAGGTTTAATGTGTGATTTTAAAATACCATGCAATTGTACCGTTTGCCTGGTTGTAATTTTAATCGTACCAGTTGAATGTTCACCAGCAATATGATGTAATCCTATCCATTGTTCGGGAGTAAGAAAACCACCCGGCAACCGTAAACGTATCATATAAGAAAATAGCCATTCCAGTTTCTTATTGCTACGTTCTTCTCTTCTGTCACGGTCGTCCTGTTGGTATAATCCATGAAATTTTATCAGCGACTGGTCATCTTCCCGCAATGAACCGGTAATATCATCCTGCAAACTTTCCTGCAACGTACCCCGCAAACCATCACTGGCCTTTTTAATCCGTTCAACAGGTGATAAATTATTTTGTGTACTCATTTCTTTGCGAGGCGTAGCCGAAGCAATCTCCTCAGTTTTTAATTCTAAATTATTTTTTTCCCAACTTGAGTTCCCTGAGTATCGTCCCTTCCGCCGATTGGCGGACTTTTCATCGTTCTGTTCTTTACTCATCTTTTATTGAACCCTATAGGGTCCTGATACATTATTCTACATTTCCATTCCCCCGGTTTAATCCGTGGCTATCAACATTCAACCCCTTCGGGGTTTCCCCATTCACAACTCACTATTCACCATTCACTAATACACATCCTTCTCATACCTTCCCTCATCTTTCATTTGTTCCAGGTATTTCTTTGCTTCATCTGTCGTTTTAATCCCTTGCTCTGCTATTATTTGCAGCAATGTATTTTCAACATCTTTACCCATCGGGTCTTTAGTTCCGCTGATGTAAATAAATGCGCCTTCATTAATCCATTGATATAACTCCGCCGCTTTCTCCAGCATACGATGCTGCACATAAATTTTTACTTTTTGGTCTCTGGAAAAAGCTAAATCCAATTTATTCAGCACACCTGTTTCTACATAATTCTGTATTTCGGTCTGGTAAAGAAAGTCAGTAATAAAATGTTGCTCACCAAAAAATAACCAGTTTCTACCTGTTGCTCCGGTAGCATCCCTTTCAATCAAAAAAGAACGCATCGGCGCAATGCCGGTACCAGGACCGATCATTATAACATCTTTCTCCGGTGATGGTAATCTAAAAGCTCTGTTCTTATGAACATAAAAAGAAATACCTGTACCATTTGGCTGATCGCCAAGGAAATCACTGCACAACCCAAACCTCTGTTCATCCTGCGCAAGGAAACGGTTTCTTGCGACAATGATATGCACTTCACTTTCCTGTGCCGCCGGTGCCGAGGCAATAGAATAAAGCCGTGGTGCAATCGGTGATAAAATTTTTACGACCTCAATAAATTGTTTTGCATTTTTTACCGGATAAATTCTCAGTAAATCCACCAGAT
>JBKJIX010000156.1:0-8619 GCA_046598205.1 Chitinophagaceae bacterium | reverse complement strand
ACACTAAGAAAACACAAAGTTCACAAAGAAAAATTCCTTTACTTTCAATACGTTGTGTTCTTCGTGAAAAACTTTGTGGGCTTTGTGCTCCTTGTTTATAGACTTTTGAGACAGCCTCATACCATTAACCAACTAAAAAAAGTTTATTTCCACTTCAGCATCTTTACCTGGCGGAGCAGTTTACCGGTGATTTTTTCGTTATAAAGATGATTGGGATCATCCTGTATCTTATTCATCAATTCTAATGCATTATCATAACTCTTATTGCGGATATAGCTTAATGACAAATAATACTCTGTTTCATCTTTCAAAACAGGTTGTCGGGTTTGCTTACCAGCATCAAGTACTCCTTTAAAACATTTAATGGCCTTTTCATTCGCTTTTAATTCAAGTGCAGCTGCACCACAAAGAAATTCTCCCATAAGTGTATGATCTTTTCCAGCATCATGTATCCGTATTACTTCAGTGTAATTCTTTTCCCGGTAGGCTTTTTCGGCCGGAGTTTCTACAGTGTTGCCATCACGAACAGTTACAAGTTGATAAGACTGATACCTGGAAGCAAAAACTTTATCTGGTGAAAGGGTATAGAAATTATAGGCCATATAACCCCCAATAATCAATAAAAAGCTTGCTGCCACTGAAATACTGTAGCGGATAATTTTTTTAGTTGAATTGATTTTTCTGACCGGTGACTGCATCTCATCCATCATCTGTTGGTGAATGCCAGAAACTTTTTGTTGCAGACCATACAACCTTATGGCTTCCCTGGCTGATGTCAGGCTATCCAATTCATCCTGTAAGTTTTTGTTGGCATCTAAGTGCTGCGACAGGCTCTCCATTTCAGCTCCAGTGAGCTCACCATCCAGGTATTGAACTAATTTTTCAGACATATCAGAAGTAGAATTATCCATGTAATAAGTTTTTCAAAGTTTGTTTCAATACCGGATTTGCATTAACCATTTGCTCCAGTTGCTTCAGGCATTTATATTTTTTATTTCGTACCACTTGTTCGCTTTCATAATCTGTTGCGTCAAGTATCTCCCTCATAGAAAGGTTTTCGTAATAAAAAAGTAATAATATTTTCCGGCAGGTTTCGCCGAGTTCTCCTACCAATTTTGTTACTTCCGCTTTTCCTTCCCTTTCAGCAATTAAATAACTGCTGTCCAACTCAACTTGTTCCTGCCCTCTTTCATACTTTTCTTCTCTTACCAGTGCCCGACCCCTTCTTTTCAACTCATTAAGCCAGGTGTAACGATTCAGTGAAAAAAGTAAAGTCTTCACTGTTGATTCACCCCTGAATTTATCCTTCTGTACCAGGTCAATAAAACTTACCACCACTTCCTGGAAAATATCTTCCGCATCCTGCCTGCTGCCGCTATTATTTACAACAAACCAACTCAGGCTGTCGAAATGACTACGGTAAATAGCTTTTACTGTTTCATCAATCATTTGCCCGGACCTGAGATTAGCCACCAGTTCCGAATCCGGGAAGTTCCTGATTACCTCCATGCTTTATCTGTAGATTTGTACATTATAAATCCGGTTTTGTAACCTAAACTAAGGATTTTTTTAAAGAACCCGGAACAAAACCCTAGCAACGGCCATGACTTACTTCGAATTATTTGAAATACCAGTACAACTGAAAGTAAATACAGTTTCTCTGTCAAAAAAATTCTTTGCCTTAAGCAAACAATTTCATCCGGATTATTTTGCCAGTGAGAATGAACAAGTTCAGGCAGAAGCATTGGAAAAATCAGCTTTGCTGAATCAAGCCTGGAAAACATTTCAAAATCCTGATGCGACGATTAAGTATGTGTTGTTGGAAAAAGGATTACTGGAAGAAGAAGAGAAGTACGAACTACCTCCCGATTTCCTGATGGAAGTATTAGAAATAAATGAACAACTGATGGATGCTGATGATGGTGCGGCAAAAGAAAGTTTAAAATCAACAATTAATAACCTTCAAGCTAACATATATGAACCTGTTAAAGAAATTGTGGAGGGCAATCAGAAAGGTGCTACTACCGAAAAAGAGTTGCTGCAAGTAAAGGAGTACTACTACAAGAAAAAATATTTAGACCGCATTCATAAGCAATTGGCTGGAATGGCTTAATATTGCAGCCCGATTCAAGAATGCCCGGGTGGCGGAATTGGTAGACGCAGCAGACTCAAAATCTGCCGTTCGCAAGGATGTGCTGGTTCGATTCCAGTCCCGGGCACTAAAGAGGCCGTCCCAAAAGGATGGAATAGTATAGGTCTTTTGGCTTGCGGGTTACCATAGTGAGCTTGGTTGGAAATACTTTATTTATTATCCAAGTTTAAAGACTAAAACAAGCTTTAGAAAATAAAAAGCCGGGCAAGTTGTCCGGCTTTTTTGTGCCCCCCAGAACAGTTTCAAACTATTTATTAGAAAGATTCAGGAAAATATATGAGTTAAAGGCAGTTAGACCGGTTTCGATCCTGGAGCTGACCATATTGAACCCAAATCTGAAAATACTATCCTGATTGTATTTATTTTACCTACAAGGATTGTAACCAAGACCTAAGAAAAAATATTACAGAGGATTTATTTCTCGCTTGATTTGGTCAGAAAAATAAAGTAAGAGAAAAAATAAGTGTTTCATTAATGACTATTTTATTATGGCAGGTATTTTTTAAGAGGAACATAATAATCCTGTAAATAATTCATCGGCTTACTATAAATAAAAGCAGACGTCTCTACTTTAGTTTCATCAATACTAAAAGTAATACAGTTTCTATATTGCCTGGTGATTAAAAGGTTGTATCACCATTTCACTTACCACACCACTGGTTGGCTGCTGGCATAAAAACCAGATAGCCTTTGCGGCTTCTTCGGCCATCACCATTTTATCACGTTGCATCTTCAAATCAATATTGTCCCAGAAAGGCGTAGCCACGCCACCGATAAATAAATTGGTGATGCGTATTTCAGTACGTTTTATTTCTTCCCTTATGCTTTGCATCATACCTACCAATCCATATTTAGAAGCACTGTAAGCAGCTGCACCTGCCATCGGTATTTTACCCAATATGCCGGGGATATTTATAATCAATCCTTTTTTTACCTCTTTCATTTTAGGTAAAAAGGCTTTTACCAACAGGAAAGGACCATAAAGGTTGTAATTGATTGTTTGAAGAAATTCCAGCTCCGTTAGTTCATCTGTTGATTTGATAATACCGATACCTGCTGCATTCACCAGTACATCAATTGATGGGTACTGTGAAAAAAAATTATCCTTCAATAGCTTTACTTCTTCGGGTTTACTGATATCCAATGCAAATACTTTATCAGGAGATAGATTGATGTCAGCTGCCAGGGCAGTTAGCTTTTCTTTATTTCTTGCTGCAATAAAAAGATTTGCACCACTTGATGATAATAATCTGGCTGTCTTATTGCCAATACCACCTGTAGCTCCGATAATTAATATGTTTTTCCCTTTAACTGATTCCAAAGTAATAGATTTAAGATGGATAAACAATAAAAGCTATAAATTGTTTGCGTTTACAGCTATTCTTTCTGTATGAATATTTTTCTCACTGTTGTCAATGGCTATAAATAAACTGCACAAGAAGTAATGGCCTATTTGTATTTTCATTATTTCTTTATTTCTTCTTCCGGCTGCACATCTGGTTGCGGATGCTTGATATCACTCCAGATTTCATCCCCAGTATGTTGCCAAACACGTTGAAAGTATTCCCGCCATGCCAGCTCCTGCAAAAATTTTTCTATTTGGTTGGGTTTATACCCCTTTTGCAAAACAGCTTCCTTCACCTCTTTTACAGAAATAATACCTCTTGAAATATAAAGTGATAAATAAGTGACAGCGCCATTTATAAAATTTCTGGTCTTGCTGTATTGAATGGGATTAATAAGGTTTATCCGCTCAATAATTTGCTGATATGAAGTGGGAAAATTAACTACAGCATTATCTGTAGTTTCAGAAAATAAATTCAAATTCATGTTACCGCTTACTGATTTTATTATTGGTAATTGTTTTTTGACGGCTGCATTTAAACCTATCTATTTCATCACTTCTCAATGCTTCATGTTTGGTGCTGCGGCCCTTTGTTCTTTCTCGCCACATTTTAAAACTACTTGCCTTCATTTCCTTCCGCATCAATTTAATAACATCCTGCTGTTTTAATCCAAACTGCATTTCAATAGCTTCAAAGCTGGTTCGGTCTTCCCAGGCCATTTCTATGATCCGGTCTTTATCTATCAAACTTAATTTTCCTAAAGTTTCCATTTTCAACTTATTGATTTGGTTTTATTCATTTTGCATTTATCGCTGCAATACTTTACCTCATCCCAAACGACTGACCATTTCTTTCGCCAGCTAAATGTTTTTTTACATACCAAACATATCTTTACTGGCAGGTTTTCTTTTTTTATTTGTCTCATTAAATACAAGTCAGTGTTTTCTTATCACAAACTGGTTAAATATTTTTCTGCGTTAGCTATATGAGTATTTCTTTTTTCTTCAGTCATTTTATCAAATGTCCCCACCAGCATACCCAGCCTTGGGTTCTGCAAAAAGAAATCTCTGTGTACATCCATAAACCGCCAAAACAATCCATCCCATACCTGCTGCCAATCTCCTTTTTCATAGTTACTCATTTTCATTAAGTAATTACTGCCACTGATATATGGCTTAGTGGCCATCAATCCGCCATCGGCAAACTGTGTCATACCATACACATTGGGTACCATTACCCAATCGTAGGCATCAATAAACAATTCCATAAACCAACGATATACTTCATCCGGGTCAAACTCACAGAGCAACATAAAATTACCCAATACCATCAGCCTTTCTATATGATGGCAATAACCGGTTTGTAAAATTTTTTTAATTGTGATGTCAATGGGCAGAATACCGGTATTACCCGTCCAGAAACTTGTAGGAATTTTTCGTTTAAACTTCCAATAGTTAGTGGTGCGTTGTTTACTTCCTTCCCGTTCATATACAATGCGAATAAATTCCCGCCAGCCAATAATTTGGCGAAAAAAACCTTCGAGGGAGTTTAAAGGAATAGTATATTTTTTTGCATGGCTTAATACTGCATCTACAATTTGTTGGGGAGTAAGTAACCCGCTATTTAACATGGGCGTAAGGACCGAGTGATGTAAAATACTTTCATCAGCAACAATAGCATCTTCATAAATTCCGAATTTTTGAAACCGGTTTATTAAAAAATCACTCAGCCACTCTTCTGCTTCTTTAAAAGTGGATACAAAAAAATAAGGGGCAACTGCACTTCCATAATTGTGAGGAAAATATTGCTGCACATACTCTATTGCTTCTGCGGTGTAACTACTTACTTCCGGGAACTGGATGGCAGGTATAATTTCTTTCTTAGGAAATTTCATCCTGTTTTCTGCATCAAAAGTCCATTTGCCGCCAGTTGGCTTGCCATTGGCTTCTAATAAAATTTTACGTTGCTTTCGCTGCTGAATATAAAAATCTGTTTGAAAATAAGTTTTCTTTTTACCGAAATAATCAGCCACTTCATCCATTGTATTCAAAAATGATGGCGATGGATAAACGGTTAATTTGATTGAATATTTTTTACAAGCAGCCTTGATGCGTTTAGTTAACCAGTCATCTACTACATCGACAATATGAATATGGAAAATTTTTTGTTTTGCTAGAAAAGTAATCAATTTGCCTACCTCATTTCGTTCATCGGTTGTTTCAATATAATGAACCGGAAAATTTTGATCTTTAAGGTATGCCTCATAAAATTTCATACCGGATCGATGCAGTATTATCTTCTGTTGATGAAAATTATATTGACGAAAGTAAAGCCATTCTTCCACCAAGTACACCTCCCTGTTAATTTGCGTGGCAGGGTGCTGCTTAAACAACTGATGAGGGAAAACCAATACCGCTTCATTCATAATACAGGATTCAACATTTTCTATCTGTAATTTTTAAATAGTAAACAATTTGCTGTCAATAATGTTTAACTAATTAATTTATTTATTTGCATGGCATCGTATACTACTTCACATATAGAATCATGGGAACGTTTTTACCGGACTAACTTTATCAATAGTCTTACAGGCTTTAAGTCTGTAAACCTTATTGGTACTGTAAATGAGCTGGGGCAAACCAACCTGGGCATTTTCAGCAGTATTGTGCATATCGGCTCCAATCCGCCCTTAGTTGGTTATATCAACCGGCCTGTAAAAGCTGCGCCACATACGCTGGCTAATATCCAGGCGACAGGAGTTTACACCATCAATCATATCCATCCTCCTTTTGTGCATCAGGCCCATCAAACAAGTGCAAAGTATGAAGCCGGAATAAGTGAGTTTGAGGAAGTGGGATTAACACCGGAGTTTCAGGAAAATATTCCTGTACCTTTTGTAAAAGAAAGCAGGATAAAATATGCATTGTCGCTGCAACAAATTATTCCCATTGAATTAAACGATACCTTTCTGGTGATTGGAAAAATTATTTCCATACAAATTGACAATGACATTGTTTCTAAAGATGGTTTTCTTCAACTGGAAAAAGCAACCTCTATCTGCAGCAATGGCATTGACGGGTACTATACAACAGAATTGATAAAACGTTATTCGTATGCAAAGCCCGGCATCCAACCACAAAAAATAGTTTAGTATGGCTTCAAAAATATTTTTATCTGCCAGTTGGGAATACCTTGCTATGTTTAATTATGAAGTGGATGCAGCGATATTACAACGGCATTTGCCACCTTACACTGAGATTGATTTCTATAATGGTAAAGCGATTGTGAGTGTGGTTGGATTTTTATTTAACCATACCCGGGTAATGGGTATAAAGTGGCCGGGCTTTATAAATTTTGAAGAAGTAAATCTGCGTTACTATATTAAATATTTTGATGGTAAAGAATGGAGGAGAGGCGTAGGTTTTATTTCAGAGATAGTGCCGCAGGTTTTAGTAGCTGGTATGGCTAATCTTTTATATAACGAACATTACAGTACAGCAAAAATGAATCATGCCATTAGTCTTAATAACAGTGAACTGCAAGTAGCTTACAACTGGAAAAAGAAAAATCAGGATTGGAATTTGATGTGGGTAAAAGCCAACCCTTTATTAAAGGATATTGTACCCGGCTCGGAAGAAGAATTTATTTTTGAACACTACTATGGCTACAATAAACTAAATGAAACAACTACTATTGAGTACTCGCTGGTTCATCCCCGGTGGCAGGTGTATCCGGTTACAGGTTATAAGCTTGACTGTAATGTTGAAAAACTATACGGAGCATCCTTTGTTCCTTTTATACAAAATGTACAACCGGTTTCTGTATTTCTTGCCAAAGGGTCGGATGTGCATGTAAAGATGCCAAAGAAACTTTTTAAGTAATTTCAAATCAGTTTTTAAAATAAATATAAAAGCCTCCTATATTATATGAAGCTTTTTAGTGCCCCCCACAGGACAGTTTTCAAACCATTTATTAGAAAGATTCAGGAAAATATATGAATTGAAGGCGGTTATACCGGTTCAATTGCTTCA
The DNA here is from genome assembly GCA_046598205.1 of Chitinophagaceae bacterium. Taxonomy (GTDB): domain Bacteria; phylum Bacteroidota; class Bacteroidia; order Chitinophagales; family Chitinophagaceae; genus JJ008. The sequence goes on along the minus strand of JBKJIX010000156.1, from coordinate 1,090 downwards.
GTTTCCAATATTACCAAAGAAGTTGAAAGTAATTCAGGAAGCTGTTGCCAGTTTCTTTCTGCTGTTCATCATTCTTGCATCTTTGAATTTGGTACTAACAGGAACATGCAATTCATAGGGCCTGTTAAAAGCCTCCTGGTTAAGTTTAAACCTTTTAGAAAGTATGCGGATTGTGTCTTTGGACAAACCTTTTTTGTAGTTGAGCATATCAGACACCAGACCTTCGCTTACATTCAGCAATTTGGCCAGTTCTACAGCCTTCATTTTGTGGTCTTTCATTAAAGACTTTAATAACTCTATTGGGTCTGCCAGTTCAAAAGTATTATTGTCTGCATCATATTTCTCAACGAGCAGGGTAAGCAATTCTATTTCATCCTGAACTGCTTTGGCTTTCTTACCGCTGTCAACCAATGCTTCGAGTACATCACAATACCTGTTGTATTGTGCATCAGTTTTAATGATTTTGTATTGTAAGGTTTCCATTGTAATTACTTTAAAAGCTATTCACTATATATTGTTTGTTATCATCACAAAGTTTAGTGTATTCAGCATGTGTGCCTATCCACTTGACGTATAAATGAACTCTTGTTACCCCGAAATGATATTTGCATATCATCCTGTAATTATTACCTGCAATATCAAACACTACCCTGTCGCTTCCATTGCCTAACAAATCTGCCGAACCAAAGGTTTCAGTTATATCTCCCGGCACTACCCAGTCGGTCAGTTTTAGAACTGTTAACCATAGCCTGAAAGAACTTCTGCTTCTCGCATTTTGTAAAGCGAACCCTTCAATTGACTTTCTCTTAATTAGCCTGACTTTCATTTATAATGATGTAAATATAGCAAAAGTTCACAAAAAGCGAAGTATCTATTTTTTTGCAAACATAAGGGCTGGTATTAAAAATATTAAAGATGCCCAGATAATAAAAAAGCATCTACAAATATTACTTCGTAAATGCCTTACTTAAAGTGACCCCGCCAGGATTCAAACCTGGAACCTTTTGATCCGTAGTCAAATACTCTATTCAGTTGAGCTACGGGGCCAAATAATTACTGGGATGCAAATATAGGTGCGGTTTTTTAAAAC
>JBKJIX010000136.1:0-12926 GCA_046598205.1 Chitinophagaceae bacterium | reverse complement strand
GTCAGGTGAGTTAAACGGCCATAAAGCTCCCTTCAAGGTTATATTATACTGAGCGTCTAATGATAACTGGGCAATCCATGCCAGTACATTCAGGATAATCAAATTCTTTACAATCGGCGGAAAACGGTTGGGTGGGGTAAATCGAACATTACTCATAGAACAAAATTAACTGTAATTCGTTTCTGTATTTATTCAAAATATCAGCTTTAACGATTCTTCAATTTCATCTGCACCACATTCTCTATATGATGGGTGTGGGGAAACATGTCCACCGGCTGCACTTTAATTACTTCATATGCCGAATCAAGAAGGTTAAGATCTCTGGCTTGGGTAGCCGGGTTGCAACTAACATACACAACGATTGGTGCTGCTATCTCCAAAATCTTCTTTACCAATTTTTCATGCATTCCTGCCCGTGGCGGATCGGTAATGATAACGTCTGGTTTGCCGTGTGCTTCAAAAAAATCGTCATTGCAGATATCAATCACATCACCGGCGAAAAATGATGCCGACGATAAATTATTCAACGCTGCATTTTCTTTAGCATCTTCAATGGCCGCTGCTATCATTTCCACACCAATTATCTTTTTTGCCTTCTTACTCACAAATATGCCAATGCTTCCGGTGCCGCAATACAGGTCATACACTACTTCATTGCCGGTTAGTTCTGCAAATTCTCTTGTTACCTGGTAAAGTCGTTCTGCTTGTTTACTATTCGTTTGAAAAAAAGATTTCGGCCCTATCTTGAATTGAAAGTCTTCCCCACCGGGTCCTGCGGAAAGTTTCTCCACTGCATAACCTTTGCCAGAATAAACCACCGGCTCCAGGTCAAACATACTGTCATTCCATTTTATATTGACGGTATAAAGAAGTGTAGTTATGGAAGGAAATTTCTCTCTCACATACTCCATGAGCAATATTATTTTTTGCTCATCGTTTTCTCCCACTACAATATTTACCATCAACTCCCCTGTGGTGCAAAGCCGCACTTGCATGGTTCTCAAAAAACCAACATGATTACGGACGTCATAAAAAGACCAGTTATTTTCTTTTGCAAAAGCTTTTACGGCCAATCTTATTTCGTTGGTTGGTTCTGCTTGCAGGTAGCAGGTTTCTATATCCACCACTTTATCAAATAATCCTTTGGCATGAAAACCGGCTACATTTTGTTCCCCGTTTATTGATTCGTCTGCCAGTTCTTCTTTTAATAGAAATCGTTTGTTGCCAAATGTGTATTCAATCTTATTGCGGTAATACCTTGTTTCCGCAGCACCCAATATTGGTTGAAATGGGGGCAAGGAAACTTTGCCAATCCTTTTCAATGTTTCCTCCACCTGCCGGTGTTTGTACTCCAATTGCTTTTCGTAGGGCAGCATTTGCCACTGGCAACCTCCGCAAACGCCAAAATGAGAGCAGAATGCTGCTACCCTGTCAGCAGAATAAGAATGAAAATGTACCGGCATCCCTTCGGCCCAGTCTTTCTTATTTTTCTGTAGTCGTACGTCCACCACATCTCCCGGCACCACTCTTTCTATAAATATCACTTTGCCATCCACTTTTGCCAGCGATTTGCCTTCCGCCGCATAGTCTTCCACCAGCAGCTTTTCCAGCACAACGTTTTTATTTTTTTTTCTCACGGCGCAAAGCTAAGTGTTCCGGATTTAGGGTTGTTTCCGGCCAAAAGATAGCTGACAGGCAACCACCAAGCCGCTAATTATGTCTTTTGCTTTGCTATACATCAACCGGGCCTTCCGTCAAGCTTAAATTGTAAACTTTTATCACTGGTTTTTATACCTTTACCCGATTTTATTCTGACTATGAAAAGATTAATTGCAATTTTCAGCCTTTTACTTACGGTTACCGCTTTTGCACAAACCGGTTACGAAATCAAAGTAACTTTTAAGCCGTTTAAAAACCAGTATATCTTCCTGGGTCATTATTTTGGCAAAACCTATCCCGTTATTGATTCTGTGCTGCTGAATGAAAACAGTGAAGGTGTTTTTAAAGGTTCTAAAAAACTACAAGGTGGTGTTTACCTGGTTGGTTATCCCAACAGGGCTGGCTTTTTTGAAATGCTCGTTGATAAGCAACAACATTTTTCTGTAATAGCAGATACCGCCACCATAAAAAAGGAAATCCAGTTTATCAACTCACCGGACAATGAATTATTCTACAAGTACCAGAAAGAAATGATTAGCCGGGGAAAACAAATTTCGGCTTTGCAACAACAGTTAAAAGTGGCCGCCAACAAAACTGATTCAACCAAACTGATAGATGAATTAGTAAAGCTGGATAAAAATGTAACTGAATACAGGGAAGAACTGATTAAGAAAAATCCCGATAATATCCTAACCGCTTTATTAAATACAATGAAGGACCCTGTGCTTACAGGAAGGCTGAAAGATCCGAAAACAAGAATTGATTCAATTGATGCGTATAATTTTTATAAAGCCCATTATTGGGATGGAGTGAATTTTTGGGATGGCCGCCTTGCTTACACTACTTTTTTTGAAGATAAGATTGATAAATATTTTACCAATATAGTAAACCTGGATCCCGATTCTGTTATTGCTGAAATGGATATGATGCTTGGCCCGGCCAGCATCAACGAAGAAATGACAAGGTTTCTGCTGGTAAAATTTGTAAACCGGTACCTGGTGCAACGGTATATGTGGGAAGATGCGGTTTTTGTACACCTGTTTGAAAAATATTTTTCGCAGAAGGAATATCCCTGGCTTACTACGCAGGGTCGCAAAACCATTACTGACAGAGCTTATAGTTTAATGGCAAATATTATGGGTACCCCAGCGACTGATATAGAACTGCCTGACGTTTCTGGAATGATCACACAGTTGTATACTCAATCTGCTCCTTATATTGTAGTAGCATTTTGGGATGCCACTTGTGGCCATTGCAAAGAAACGTTGCCTAAGTTAGATTCTTTTTACCGGGCCAAATGGAAAGCAGCAGGCGTAAAAATGTTTGCTTTGTCAAAAGAAACAGATGGCACAAAAAAAGATTGGCTTGATTTTATTAATGAAAAGAATTTGAATGAATGGACACATGTTTATTATTCAAAAGCAGATGACAAAGCCCGGATGGATTCCAAAATCCCCGGCTACTCACAGTTGTATGATGTACAGACATTCCCTACCTTATATTTATTAGATAAAGACAAACGTATCGTTGCAAAAAAATTGACGTATAAACAGATTGATGAAGTACTTGAATTAAAGATGAAAGGGCATTAAAAAGTTGTGATTATTGCTATCATTAAACGGAAACACCATACATTATTTAGCAACCCATAGGCCAAAAAAATCCGTGAACTAACAACAAGCACTAAAAAAATATGCATAAAAAATATCTTCTCGCCTTCGTAGCCTGCTTTGGATTGGCTGCCGCATCTGCCCAAACACTTTTTACTTACGGAAAATATGCAGTTGATGCCAAAGAATTTTTAAGGGCCTATAAAAAAAATAACACCCAGCCGGTGGTTAACAAAGCGAAAGTGGTTAGTGACTATCTTGATCTCTATATAAATTCTAAATTAAAAGTAAGAGAAGGTTATAATAGAAAATATGACACTCTCTCTTATATTAAAACAGAGGTTGAAGGCCTCCGGGAACAAATTGCAGACAACTATATGAACGATCCGGAAATAATGAACCGGATGCAAAAAGAGGCATTTGAACGAAGCCAAAAAGACATACGGGTGGCTCATATTTTTATTTCTTTAAAAAATCCAAGTGGCGGTATTGATACCACCACAGCCAACATCAAAAAAACTGAGATTCTGAAATGGCTGCAAAAAGGAGACGATTTTTTACAAGTGGCGAAGCAGGCATCTGATGACCCGGCTGCTAAAACTACGCTGGGAGAAATTGGCTATATCACTGTTTTCACTCTTCCTTACGAATTTGAAAATGCTGTTTATAATACCCCGGTGGGAAAATATTCATCAGTAATAACATCCAAAGCTGGTTATCATATTTTCAAGAACCTTGGCGAAAGAAAAGCAGCCGGCAAAATGAAAGCACAACAAATATTACTGGCTTTTCCTCCAGCCGCCGATGATGCGGCTAAGAAAAGGCTGGCCTCACTTGCTGACTCTTTATATAAACGAATTATAGCCGGAGATAATTTTAATCAACTGGCTGTAGCTTTCAGCAGTGATTATGTTACCGCTGCCAACGGCGGCACCATGCCCGATATAAGTGTGGGTCAGTACGATCCTGTTTTTGAAAAAACCCTTTGGGCATTGCCAAAAGATGGTGCTGTTAGCAAACCTTTCATTACCTCGCATGGCTGGCATATTGTAAAGAGAACATCGTTAAAACCAATTGTAACAGATATAAATGATAAAAGTAACCTGCAGGAACTGCTGACAAAAATTCAGGCCGATGCCCGTTCAAAATCATCTCAGAATTTTATTTATAACACCGTGATGGAAAAAGGCGGTTATAAAAAACATCCTTATAACGAAGCCGGCATGAGAAACATGACGGATAGCATACTTGATTTGAAACCAATGACAGAGGCCGGCAGAACCATCACACCATCTACTGTTATTTTCTCCATTGGCGACTCTGCTTACACTACTACCACCTGGCTGATGTACGCTATTACACATCGTTTTAAAAAAGATGGTTCCGGTATCAAATCTTATGAACAAGTAAGAGAAGAATTTCTTCAGTTTGCACTGCATAATCATTACCGAAGCCATCTCGAAGATTTTAATGATGAATTTCGCTACCAAATGATGGAATTCAAAGATGGCAATATCTTCTTTGAGATTATGCAGCAGGAAATATGGAATAAGGGACAAAATGATAACGCCGCCCTTTTGGCCTTATACGAAAAAAATAAAAAAAATTATAGCTGGAAACAATCCGCCGATGCGGTGCTGTTCTTTTGTTCCGACGAAGCCACTGCTAATAAAGTGTACGGTGAAGTAAAAAAGAAACCGGCTGATTGGCGTAAAATCATAGAGATGTATTCTGAAAAAGTAGTGGCCGACTCTGCCCGGTATGAATGGGACCAGCTACCCAATCCTTCCAAAATAATACTGAAAGCCGGCATAATAACCTCGCCGCTGATCAATACAAATGACAACACTGCTTCTTTCGCTTATATCATACAATCTTACCCCCAGCCAATGCAGCGTACCTTCAACGAAGCAAAGGGGTTGGTGATAAGCGATTACCAGGTAATTCTTGAAAAGGAGTGGACAGAAAGCCTGAAGAAGAAATACCCGGTGGTGATTGATAAGAAAGTGCTGAATGAGGTGTCGAAATAAGTAATTGCCGGCAAGGGAATAAGACGATAAACGGCGTTTAAGACAACCTCTTTTATTTATTTGAATTTCTCATCGTCATAAGTTCTTTACCACATCGGCCACCACAAACGGTCTGCCTAATGTATAATAGTGAAGAACAGGAACTCCTGCTTTTTTCAATTCCTTAGATTGTGCCAATAACCATTCTATACCCACTTTTTCTACGTCTTCATCTGCTTTACATTTCAATACTTCATTGCTGAGGTCGGTTGGCAACTCAATGGAAAACGTTTTCGGCAATACAGTCAGTTGCTTCTTGGTATAGATAGGTTTCAATCCCGGAATAATGGGAACGGTAATGCCAATTTCCCGGCAAGCTTTTTCAAAAGCGAAGAATTTTGCATTATCAAAAAACATCTGTGTAATAATATAATCAGCCCCTGCATCCACTTTGGCTTTCAGGTATTGCAAATCAGTATCCATATTCGGCGCCTCAAAGTGTTTTTCCGGATACCCGGCCACACCGATACAAAAATCTGTTTTATGTGTTCCCCTTAATTCGTCTTCCAAATAAATACCGGCGTTAAGATTAGCCACTTGATGTAATAAATCGCTGGCATATTTGTGGCCGCCGGGTTCTGGTTCAAAAGCAGTTTCATTTTTCGCTGCATCTCCACGAAGCACCAGCACATTATCAATACCGAGATAACGGAGATTAATTAATGCGTCTTCCGTGTCATTAATACTGAATCCACCACAAATGAGATGCGGTACCGTATCAACAGTATACTTATTCATAATAGCCGCACAAATACTTTCTGTGCCTGGACGCTTCCGCACCACTACTTTTTGAAAACTGCCATCTGCATTTTTCTTAAATACATGCTCACTGCGATGATAAGTAACATTAATAAAAGAGGGTTTGAACTCCATCAATGGGTCAAGATGTTTATACAACGCTTCAATCCCTTTACCTTTTAATGGTGGCAATACTTCAAAAGAAACCAACGTATCTTTTGCCTGTGCTATATGTTCTGTTACTTTCATAAGCCTGCAAAGCTAATGATGCGGAGGCATTAGTCAAAACCACGTTAAATGATTCCGATAATTATCAGGATTAAGAGGCTGTATTAACCCTCATGGCTTACTTTTGCGACACATGTCAGTCACCATTCGCACAACCGATCTTGTAAAAAAATATGGCAGCCGCACTGTTGTCAACCATGTTTCTTTCGAAGTGAAACAGGGGGAAATTGTAGGTTTATTGGGGCCAAATGGAGCTGGTAAAACCACTTCTTTTTACCAGGTGGTGGGATTAATAAAGCCAGACCAAGGCAAAGTTTTTCTCAACGACCAGGACATCACCTCTTTGCCGATGTACAAAAGAGCACAAATGGGTATCGGCTATCTGCCGCAAGAAGCATCTGTTTTCCGCAAGCTGAGTGTGGAAGATAATATTGCCGCCATCCTGGAAATGACAAAGCTTTCCAAACAACAGCAACGGCATAAATTGGAAACATTATTAAATGAATTTCATTTACAGCATGTCCGCAAAAGTAATGGTGATGTGCTGAGTGGTGGTGAAAGACGAAGAACAGAAATTGCGAGGGCACTATCGGTTGACCCTAAATTTATTTTATTAGACGAACCCTTTGCCGGCATTGACCCAATTGCGGTGGAAGATATTCAGGCTATTGTTGCCAAACTGAAACATAAGAACATTGGTATCCTCATCACCGACCACAACGTAACAGAAACCCTCTCCATCTGCGACAGGGCTTACCTGCTGATAGAAGGAAAAATATTTAAACACGGCACTGCCGAAGAGCTGGCCGAAGATGACGATGTGCGGAGGCTATACCTTGGAAGAAATTTTGAACTCAAAAGAAAAGATTACCTGCATGAGGAAGCAAGGGGTGAAAATAAGGTTGCGTTAGATAACCTTATTCGTTCGGTTGATAGTGCTGTAAAATGGGCTGGTCAAATAGATGAAGCACAGGCGGCGAGAGACAGGGGCATCGGAGCAAAATATAATACATCCTCTACTGTTGAAGATTTACGTCTTGATGAATACTATAAGTTTCTAAATGAACTCAAGGTTTCGCTTACAGCATTCGGGACAACTACCGGTAATAATGAAATATCTTCAAGAGCCTCTTTGTTATTAGCTGACGACAGAAATATTTATTCTGACTTAAATACAATTCTTCTTTACTTAAAAAGCGAAAAAAATTAATCCCCTGCACTAACTTTCATTGGTTAAATTTTTGTAACTTTCAATATGCCTGTTAATATTGACGAAATAAAAAAACTTCCAGACGAAGAAAAGCTCAAGATTATTGATGAGATCTGGGAGAGTATTGAAGAAGGTTGGGAAAAAAGTGACACTGAAGAAGAGTCTCTAGAGGTAATTTCAATGCTTGAAGAACGGGCAGAACAATATGAGAAAGGTGAAACCAAATCTTATTCCTGGGTAGAGCTAGAAGAGATGGTTAAAAAGAACCTCGAACAGCAACGCAATGGGAAAAAATAAATTCTCATTGACCATCTCCTCCGGTGCTGCTGATGACACCAACAAAGCTGCCAACTGGTATAATAAAAAAATAGATGGTTTAGGCTATCGGTTTCTTACCAAACTAAAAATTTCCTTAGATAAAATCCACTCAGCCCCATCATCATTTGCCAGGTACAAAAAAGAAAGCAACCTCAGAAAATATGCTATTACCGGTTTCCCTTACAAAATTTATTACTTATTCCAGGATGAACATATTGAGATTCTGGCAATTGTCCACATGTCCCGTTCAAACAATTTCATCCGCAAAAAGCTGAAATAGTTTCCCTTACAATTTGGGTGCAATTCTTTATTTTGGCACTATCAATGAAACTACTCTCCCCTGCCATATCATCCATTGCCCGTTCCCGGCTCTGGCGCATAGATGCCTGGAAGAATAATCCCATAGATGCACAGCGGGAAGTATTACAGGATTTGGTGGCTTCAGCTCAATACACTGAGTTTGGCAGGAAATATAATTTTTCCAACCTCTTTACTGTCCGTGATTACAAAGCAGCAGTACCTATTCATGAGTACAACGACCTGCAACCGTATATTGAACGGATGATGACGGGTGAACAAAATATTTTATGGAACACTCCTGTCTATTGGTTTGCAAAAAGCAGCGGCACCACCAGTGCCAAAAGCAAGTTCATCCCCATCAGTGATGAAAGCCTGGAAGATGGGCATTTTAAAGCATCGAAAGATGTACTGTCAATGTACTACCAGTTCAAACCTGATGCAGAATTACTGACTGGCAAAGGATTATTGATTGGTGGAAGTCACAACATAAATCCCGTTAATAAAGAAGCACAATATGGCGATCTGAGTGCTGTATTGTTTCAGAATTCTCCTTTCTGGGCACACTGGCTGCGGACCCCTGACCTTAGCATTGCCTTAATGGATGAATGGGAAAGCAAGATTGAAAAAATTGCGGAAGCCACTATTAAAGAAAATGTAACCTCTGTATCTGGCGTACCTACCTGGACGCTTATTTTGTTCAAACGAATTTTAGAAATAACCGGTAAAAAAACAATTGGTGAAGTGTGGCCATCATTAGAATTGTACATGCACGGTGGTGTTTCTTTTACTCCCTATAAAGAACAGTTTCAAAAAATAATCGGCAGGGAAATTAATTATCTCGACATGTACAATGCCAGTGAAGGTTTTTTTGCTGCGCAGGAAAAACCGGGTGATAATGGCATGTTGCTATTTTCTGACCATGGTATATTTTATGAGTTTATGCCCGTAAGTGAATATGGTAAAAAAGAACCGAAAACAATTGGTCTGCACGAAGTAGAGGTTGGCAAAAACTATGCCCCCATCATCAGCACCAATGGTGGATTATGGAGATATTTATTGGGTGATACTATCCAATTCACTGAATTAAAGCCTTTCCGCATAAAAGTATCCGGCAGGCTGAAACATTATATGAATGCTTTTGGTGAAGAAGTGATTGTTGACAATGCAGATAAAGCCATTGCTGTTGCTTCTGAAAAAACCGGGGCCGTTGTAAATGATTATACAGCTGCCCCTGTTTATTTTTCTGAAACTTCCAATGGTGCACATGAATGGCTGATAGAATTTGAAAAAGAACCATCGAGCCTTGAATTATTTACCGCTGAACTGGACACAGCATTAAAAAACATCAACAGTGATTATGAAGCCAAGCGGCATAAAAGTATTGCATTGGGATTGCCCGTTATCCATGCTTTGAAAAAAGGGACCTTTAATGAATGGTTGCGTAGTAAAGGGAAACTGGGAGGTCAGCACAAAGTGCCCAGGCTATCCAATGAAAGAACATTCCTGGAAGAGATACTCTTTTTGAATAAAAATTACATTTGTTAATCACCAATACCTACATTATGAAATTACTGGAAGGAAAAGTTGCTATTGTTACCGGTGCTGCCCGTGGCATTGGTGAAGCAATTGCCATAAAATTTGCAGAACAGGGAGCTAATGTTGCATTTACGTATGTAAGCGACAGCAGTGCTGAAAAAGCCGCTGCTCTGCAAGAGCGACTGACTGGCTCTGGCATTCATGCCAGGGGATATAAAAGTAATGCCGGTGATTTTGCACAATGCGAAGCCTTTGTAGCAGATGTATTAAAAGAATTTGGCACTGTTGATATTTGTGTAAACAATGCAGGCATCTCCAAAGACAATTTATTGCTCCGTATGACACCTGAGCAATGGAATGATGTGATACAGGTAAATCTGAACAGTGTATTCTATATGACGAAACAGGTTATCCGCCCGATGATGAAAGCAAAGTCCGGTTCTATAATTAATATGAGTTCTATTATAGGTGAGATTGGTAATGCAGGACAGAGTAGCTATGCAGCATCCAAAGCTGGTATTATTGGCTTTACAAAAAGTGTAGCAAAAGAACTCGGCAGCCGCAATATACGTTGCAATGCTATTGCACCAGGGTTTGTAGAAACTGATATGACGAGTTATTTAAAAGATGGCGAAGGTGCGGATAAATATAAAGCAGGTATTCCATTGGGAAAATTTGCCTCGCCGGAAGATATTGCTAATGCTACATTGTTTTTGGCGAGTGATATGTCATCGTACATCACCGGGCAGACGTTGAGTGTTTGTGGTGGGTTGAATATTTAAACTAAGAAGATAAAGGAGAAAAAAGAGAAAATGAGATGGAATTTAAAAGACCTATTCCCATTAATGAGTTAACTGAGATTGTAATTGGTCTTTGTATTAAAATACATTCACGGGTAGGCCCGGGCTGTTTTGAAAAAGTATATGAGGAAATTCTTTATTATGAACTAGCTAAATTGGGCTTGTTTGTTAAAAGACAGCTCTTGCTACCTATAAATTATGATGAACTACATATAAAAGATGCGTATAAGATTGATTTACTTATTGAAGACAAATTAATTGTTGAGCTAAAATCAAAACATCCATTGCCACCAGTTGATTTTAACCAAGTTCATACCCATTTATTCCTCACAAACCTGAAACATGGGTTATTGATAAATTTTAAAGTGCCAAAAATGAAGGAAGGGATACATAGGGTTTATAATAATTTCGGAAAAGAAGAACTTTAAAACACTCCTTTTTTTCTCCTTTCCCTCCTTTAAACTCCTAGCTTAATTCCTCTTTTCTTAATATAGCTATGCCACAAAATCATTGCTGCAATAGTTCTATACGGCCGCCACGGTTCAGCAATCTTCAGCATTTCTTCTTTGCTTATGTCTTTCGGTAGTTGCTTAGTTTCTTTTAAACTATTTACCAATGCAATATCACCGAGTGGAAATAAATCAGTTCGTTGCAGTGCATGCATCAGGTAAACATCAATAGTCCAGTGGCCGATACCTTTTAGTTGGATCATAGTAGCTCTAATGTCTTCATCAGGTAAGAGTGAAAGATTTTTTAGTCGCAGTTTTTTTGATTGGATAGCTTTTGCCAGCTCTCTTGCATAAATAATTTTTTGTCGACTGAAATAACAAGACTTCAATTCTTCATCTGTTAATGCTAAAATTTTTGCAGGAGTAACAAAGCCAATTTTTTCTTTTAACTTCTTAAAGGCTGCATAGGCCGATGCCAGCGACACCTGTTGTTCTAAAATTGTTAGTATAAGTGTTTGAAAGGTAGCTGATCGTGTCCACATAGGTGGAAAGCCATGCTGCTTAATAATGTTGGCTAGGTCCGCATCTTTTTTTGCCAGTTTCCGGCAAATCCTTCTAAAACTGATTTCATTAAAAACAAGATATGGTGATGCCATTAAAATTATTGTTTAACTTACGTACAGACCTTAAACTCTTCTGCTATGAAAAAAATTATCCCCTTTCTTTTCATGCTCGTGGCAACAAATACTTTTGCTCAAAATAAGGATTATCTCCTGAGTTTGGACGGTATTGGCTCTCTAAAATTGGGAATGCCATTAGTAGAATTAGAAAAAGTACTGAAAACAAAAATTATTCTGAAAGTAATTAATGTTGACCCAGTAGTCCTTATTGAAACAATCAAAGCAAAATACAAAGGTATCGATGTAGAGATTAATCTTTGGAAAAGGCAGGATTATATTGCAGTTGATGGAATAAGTGCCAGCAGCCCATTATGTAAAACAAAATCAGGCATTGGTATTGGTTCTACTAAGTTACAAATCATTGCCTCCTATGAAGGTTATCATATAGATGCAAGGCCTGTTTTTACGTATGAGGGGGGTGATAAAAAGCCAGAAAAAAGCAAAACTGAAACTACTATAACCGTTAAAGAAGATACAGAAGGGCATGCTATTGTTTTCAACCTGCTAAATAATAAAGTAATCTCCTTTAAAATATATCCTATCTACGATGATGAGGAGTGACCAGCCTGTTAGTATAGTTTAATTTATTCAAACATGCGAAAGACAAATTAAATCTCTTGTTATGAAAAAAATATGCTTCCTCCTTTTTATTATGGTAGCCACTTATGCAACTGCCCAGAATAAAGATTACACAATAAGTATGAATGGCCTTGGTTCATTAAAACTTGGAATGAACCAGGCTCAACTGGAAAAATTATTGAATCAAAAATTATTACTGGACAACTACCTGGATACAATAAACAATCACTACTGGGATACTGCAAGATTAAAATATAAGGGTATTAATGTGCAATTAGAATTTACCCGAACTTATTATGCTCCTAACGTTTTCCATATGAGGTTAATCGGGATTCGTGCCAGTAGCCCTTTATGTAAAACAGCATCCGGCATTGGTATAGGTTCGGATAGATTAAAAATCATCACTGGCTATGACAATTACCATGTGAATATTCAACCCGGCTATGCAAACTATTATAAGACAGAACAAGGTAAGGGGAAAAGTACCCTAAGTGTTTTGGATGATGCTGCAAGTACGATGGATTATTGGTCAGATGCATACACAATGGTATTTTACCTGATGAATAAAAAAGTAGTGTCTTTTGAGCTAAAAGCTAAATTAAGAGACGAAAGAGACGAAAGGTGAGTTACTACTGTTAAGTTAAGTATGTTTTGGCGGGTTATTTTTGCCACTGAAGCACAGAAACACTGATTAATATTTTTTATTGAATAAGTTTATTCATCCGCCTCTTTAAGGTTAACATAACACTA
>JBKJIX010000139.1:0-5648 GCA_046598205.1 Chitinophagaceae bacterium | reverse complement strand
GTAATTGAACTTTCTTATAGAAAAAATCCCGTCCCGATTTATTTGGGACGGGATTTTTTATTTTACTTCAGTTTGTATTATTGGGTATATGATTACGCTGTAATAACACCGATTACTTTAAAAATACATTTTGCACACGGATGACACAGATCGGATAGATGAACACAGATTTTTTTGATAAATCAAAATCCCGGATTTCTGCGAAGCAGAAAAATCTGTGTTTATCCGTTTAGTCCGTGTCATCCGTGTGCAAATTCTTGTATAATAACCCCCTTTATAATAGCTTACTCTTAAAGTTGAATTAGTATTAAAAACAGAATATAGTAATTCACAGTATTTCTCCGTGCTACTTTGTGTACCCGTGTCTCTGTGTTTCAAAAAATGAAACTACAACTGTACCGGTTTTTACTTAGTGTTATTTGTCCAAATCTGTTTTATGTGTTTGGCATTTTTCGAAAAATCTTCGCATTTACGATCCCCCCTGCCGGTAATGCCGCCAGAAGGTGAGCAAATCATTTTACAACTATCATCATATAATACATTGAACTGATCGCAGCATTGGGCTATAAACAGAAAAACTGTCTTACCATTATAGACATACTCATCTATCTTCTCCGGTGCGTTAGGCGGTGTTTCCTTATTTGCTGCATCAATCATTTTTCTTACGCAAACCGGAATAGAGTCTTTCATTGTTTCGGTAGTATTAGCTGTTTTGTTTTTTTTCTTCTTACCACATTCGCTGGCAGATAAAAAAGGGAACACAAGTACTATAAATAGGTATTTCATTATAAAAAGGGGGTTGATGATTGTTAAAGTATATTTGCTTTATCCGCCATAGCTTTTTCACCTGCCGAAGTTTAAACGAAGGCATGGAGCGAAGGCGGATATAATTTTTGTACTACTACGGTCATAGCTAAAGCTAATACCTTCGTAGCACACAGTAAAAATACAGTTTTGGAGAAAAGTAATTTTGTTGACCAGATTCGAATCTTTTGCCGTAGCGGACATGGTGGTGCAGGTTTCCGGCATTTTTTGCGGGATAAATTCACCGCAATGGGTGGCCCCGATGGTGGCGATGGCGGTCGTGGTGCACACATCATACTAAAAGGCAATAGCAACCTTTGGACACTGCTTCATCTGCGTTATTATAAAAATGTGCTGGCCGAAAATGGTGAAAATGGTGGTGCCAGTAACAGCAGCGGCAAGACTGGAAAAGACATCATCATAGAAGTGCCGCTAGGTACTATTGCCAGAGATGAAGAAACCGGCAAACAGGAAGTGGAGATTTTAGAAGACGGGCAGGAGTTTATTTGGATTCCCGGTGGTAAAGGTGGATTGGGCAATGCTCATTTCGCCACCCCTACCAACCAGGCACCAGAACATGCACAGCCTGGCCTTCCCGGATTAGAAGGATGGAAAGTATTAGAATTAAAAGTATTGGCAGATGTTGGGCTGGTGGGATTTCCCAATGCAGGTAAATCAACATTACTTTCTGTAATTACCGCCGCCAAACCAAAAATTGCGGACTATGCTTTTACCACCATCACCCCTAATCTGGGTATGGTAGAATACCGGGATGGAAAAAGTTTTTGCATTGCCGATTTACCCGGTATTATTGAAGGTGCTTCGGAAGGAAAAGGGTTAGGTCATCGTTTTCTCCGGCACATTGAACGTAATTCAATTTTATTATTTCTTATTCCGGCTGATAGCGATAATCATAAGAAAGAATTTGACATATTAGTAAACGAACTGGAACAATACAATCCTGAATTACTGAACAAACAATTTGTAATTGCTGTAAGCAAAAGTGATATGCTGGATGATGAACTGAAAGCAGCCGTTGAAACGGAACTACCAGCAGGCATTCCTCATTTGTTTATTTCATCGGTTACTAATAAAGGATTGGTGGAGTTGAAAGATTTGTTGTGGAAGGTGTTGAATGAGCCGGTTAAATAAAAACATTTAACCCGGATTGGTTCAATATAATTAAACTAAACTGTTGGCGGAGTTAATTAAATTGGAATTGTATTTAAGACCCAGAGGGTCGAAATGTCAGTAGCGAGTTATAAAGAATCATGGAATTAAGCTCCATAGGAGCGACATGTTTTACATATCGCTCCTATGGAGCTCTGGGAACTGCCTTTAATGCATATTTTCTACTAATATTTCGCCCCTCCGGGGCTATAAAAAATAACTACGCCAACAGGTTAAAATAAAACATACGTACAAAAACTCTCTCATGAAAGTGTTGAAAGCAACATATATTATAGGCCATTCTTTACGCATCTCATTCAGCAATGGCGAAACAAGAACTGTTGATATTTCCCCTTTTCTCAGAAAGGCAAAAAACCCTTCCACATCTCAGTTTTTAGATACCAATAAGTTCAAAGATTTTAAATTAACTAATGGTTATCTGACCTGGAACGGTCACATGGATATTGCTGCTGAATATTTATATCGGCTATCATGTGAGCATAAAGTGATAATTGAATGAAGTGTTTAAATCAATACCCCCTCCCCACCGTATCACAAGCCGCTTTCAATAAAGAATTACCATCAGCTGCATCCTGCCATTTCTCCCACATCATTACACCATTGGCAATGTCTTTCGCCAGTTTTGCTTTTCGCTTTACGGTGTACTGACCATTATAATAAATAGTGTAGTTAGTAAATCCACCGGAAGTAACTACAGCAGAATCATACTGCGGATTGCCGCCTTGTAATAAAATTGTTTTATACGTAAGCACTGTGCTGGTTTGTGTAATGCCTGATGGCCTTCCATAAGCCGGCAGCCCCAGCACACATTTAGAAGCCGGCATTCCTCTTGTCGTTAACCAATAATTCAAACAGGTTTGTGCTAATGTATAATCGCTGTGATGGCGATAAGGAACCGTGGTGTTGAAATCATCATACGCCATTACATTAAAAAAATCAACATAAGGAAAAATTTCATTGCGGATGGCATCCCGTATGCCGCCGGCATATTTACCTGCGGTAACGGCTGATGATAAATAATACCTCGCATCACGGTGTAATGAATCAGACAGTTCTTTCATCAATGCGGTGAATGTAAGATCTGTTCCATCGGATGTAGTAGGAAATTCCCAGTCCATATCAACTCCATTCAGGTTATTGGTTCGCACCACATTCATCACCTCTTTTATAAAATTATTTCTGCCCGTAGCAGTAGCAGCCATATTTTTAAAATTGGTTTTGCCATCGCCGCTTCCATCATTTATTCCCAAAAATATTTTGGCATTATTTGTTCTTGCTTTGGTGGCTACTGCTGCCAAAGTGGAGGCCGGTGAAGCTGGTGCCGATAAAGTACCCGAACTGTTGACCCCATAAAATGCATACACTACCACATTGGTCATCCTGAATTTTACATCTGGTATATCTGCTATGTTTCTGTATGAAGGAAGGTATCCTACCACATAATAGCCAAAAGGCGGTGGTGCTTGTATAACAGCACAAATAAATGAAGTGGCTGTTGAACTGCATCCGGCGGCACCGCCAGTAGCATTTTTGGGTTGCACATACCAGTGTAAAGTCTGGCTGGAGGCAAAACCAGGAACGGTGTAATTATAAGAAGTAGTGGTTACATTACTTGATATTACTGTTGCTGTAGCAGGCGAAGCACCCAGATAAACATCATAGCCAGTGGCACCAGTTACTGCTGACCAGCTAAGTGTAAGGGATGTTGTGGTAACAAAAAAGCCATTGGCCGGGGCTGTGTTAGACGCACAGCCGGGTGGAGTTGGCGGGGGTGGGGGTGGCGGAGTGCTGCCGCCGCCTTTTTTACTACAAGCATTAAAAATTACTATACAAAGAAGCAGGCCGGCAATACTCTTTCGAAAACCCATAATCAGTTATTTGAACTTGTAATTTACAATAATCGGAGTATTAGTAGTAATAATACCGGTTCATTGGTTTAAAAGCTTTAACCACAGATAGCACAGATTATGGCACAGATTACACCGTGCAATCCGTGAAGATTAAATCCGTGTAATCTGTGGTAAGAAAATTCTAACTACTTTATTACCCTGTCAGCAGCTTTTTGGCTGCCCCTGTTTTTTATAGTAGGTTTGTTCACTTAAATTTCAACACATGAAGAAACTATTTTTAACGATTGTCCTGTCTGTCAGTTTGTTTTTTAAATCCTTTGCCGACGAAGGTATGTGGCTGCCATTGCTGCTCGGTCAGCAGGTGTATAATGATATGGTGAAAAAAGGATTGAAGCTTACCAAAGACCAGTTGTACAACATCAACAAAGCATCGCTAAAAGATGCTATCATTATTTTTGGCGGTGGCTGCACCGGCGAAATTGTAAGTGCCGAAGGTTTGATATTTACTAATCACCACTGTGGATATGATGCCATTGCATCGGCTAGTAAGGAAGACGCTAACCATCCGGAACTTAATTATCTACAGAATGGTTTTTATGCAAAAAATAAAGCAGAAGAAATTCCTTCTAATCTTTCCGTGCAGTTTTTATTACGCATTGATGAGGTAACCAAAGAAGTGATGGATTCATTAAAAGGGTTGAGCGGTGCCGAACGGTTACAAAAACAAGCTGCCGTGTTTGCCGCCATCAATAAAAGAATGAGTGACGCATCGAAGAATATTGAAACAAGAGTAAATTCATTATTCAAGGGCAACCAGTTCCTCGCATTTGTGTACCAACGCTACACCGATATTCGCCTGGTAGGTGCTCCGCCGGAAAGTGTTGGAAAGTTTGGCGGTGATACAGACAACTGGGAATGGCCACGACACACTGGCGATTTTTCGGTTTTCAGGGTTTATTCTGGTGCTGATGGATTACCTGCCAAATACAGCGAAAGTAATGTACCGCTGAAGCCTAAATGGTACCTGCCTGTTTCTTTAAAACCATTGAAAGACGGGGATTTTGCGATGATATGGGGTTATCCGGGTGGTACCAACCGTTATGAAAGTTCTTATGGCGTAAAACTGGCAACAGACATCAACAACCCAACATTGGTGAAGCTGCGTGATGCAAGGCTGAAGTATATGTTTGAAGAAATGAAAAAAGATCCGGCTACCAAACTACAATTAGCTTCTGACTATGCCGGCATTGCCAACTACTGGAAATTTTTTGATGGTGAAACAAAACAGTTGCTGAAGTACGATGTGTTTGGACAAAAGAAATTGTTTGAAGAAAAATTTAATGCCTGGGCAAAAGGCAAGCCTGAATACGAAAGCATATTTGGCGATTGGGGCAAGGCTTATGAAGCATGGAGGCCCTATGCCAAACACCGCCAGTATATCAATGAAGGGGTTACCGGTTCACCGTTGATTTCGTTTGCCGGTTCATTAATACAACTAGAAACTGCAATGGTGAAAACAGGCACTACACAAGCCGATGTAAAAAAAGCAGTGGATGCTGCTGATAAACAAAGAGCCTCTTTCCTGGAAGCAGAAAATAAAACATCTGACCAAAATATTGTAGCCGCCGTTACCAAAATGTTTTATGAAGATGTGGTAAAAGATCAGCAACCTATCGGCTTTTACAACACACTTAAAAATACTTATGGCCCATTGGATGATGAGGCTACCTATAAAAAATATGCAGCAGATGTGTTTAGCAAAACAATGATCTTTGATGATGCTAAATGGAAAGCATTTGTTGC
>JBKJIX010000025.1:0-12371 GCA_046598205.1 Chitinophagaceae bacterium | reverse complement strand
TGAACTGTTATCAGCCACCCGATTGCGCCAGAGAGAAAAAAATTGAAGATAAGTGCCGTCATCCCCTGCCGGTTTTAATCCTATTGACCTGAATTTTTCGGCAATCCACATAGAGGCTTTCAATTCATCCAATGTGCCAGCAGAACGGCCTTTAAAATGCGCATCAGCCAAATCGTATAAATCTTTCTTTAAATCTTCTAATCGAATTGCAGACATAGCAGGGGGAGGAATAACATTTTGATTCGTTTGGGCACTTATGGATGCCATTAAAAAAATCATGGCAATTAAAAAGGCGAGCAGTTTTTTTTGTAATTTATTTTTCATATTGACTGTATTTTCTTTACTTAAGGAAGTATGACTTTACTTTCTGAATATCTCTAATAAACCCACTGCCCCAATCACCGTTCCTAATGGAATGGCAGCCAGGTCAACCTGGTAGTTTCCATTGTGATTAAAATAGGGAGCTCTCTTTCCTTCCTGTACTGCTTTTGCATAAGCTGCAGGATTGGCGGTACCCACCTGTATGTAATCGTACACTGTTTTATTATTACCCCTCACTAAGTGATGAAAATCTTCAGAGCCCATCATGGGAAGTGCATTGGTGATTATTTTATCAGGAGCAATCACAGCAGCCAAAGCAGCATTTATTTTATTGGTTAATGCTGCATTATTTTCCAAAGGAAAAACATTTCCCTTCATTTTAATAGTTGGATACATTTCTTTGGACAGGTTATTGGAAATGGCAATGCCTTCATTAATTCTTTTTATTCCATCGAGCAATACATTCCTTGTTTTTTCATTGAACCAGCGCAGGTTTAGTTTTACAATGGCTGATGCCGGTATCACATTATTATCAACCCCTGCATGAAAAGCTCCAACGGTCAACACGGCTGCATCCTGTGCTGCAATATTGCGGCTGATGATGGTTTGGTATTGCATCACTGCATTGCTCGCCATCACTATCGGGTCTTTGGTTACTTCGGGTGTGGAGCCATGCCCGCCTACTCCGTAAAATGTAACATCTAACTGGTCGCTACCGGCCGTGCGGACATCAATTCCATTGGAAATTGTTCCTACAGGAATGGGCCAGGTGTGCATGCCAAATAAATAATCGGGTACCGGTACTCCTTTTGCATACATGCTGTAATCTACCATTGCCTGTGCTCCGGTTAAAAGTTCTTCGGCAGGTTGCCCTATAAATACGAGTGTTCCCTTCCATTCATTTTTTAAGGCTACCATTATTTTTGCAATGCCCAGCATCCAGGTTACATGTGCATCATGTCCGCAGGCATGCATCACCGGCGTTTCTGTACCATCTTCTTTCTTCATAGTTTTGGTACTGGCATAGGGAAGTCCTGTTATTTCTTTTACCGAATTACAATCCATATCGGCACGATACATTACAACCGGTCCATCGCCATTTTTTAATATACCGACAACACCTGTTTTGGCAATCCCTGTTATTACATCATAACCCAATGCTTTCAGTTCTTTGGCAATAATTGCAGAGGTTCGTACTTCCATAAAACCCAGTTCGGGGTTTTGATGCAGGTCTTTAAATATTTCTACCAACCGGAATGAATCGGCATAGGCCATTTGCTTTAGTTGCTTTGCTGTAGTCTGTGCAGGGGTTGTTGTGACAAATAATAGAATTGTTGCCAGCAAGAGTGTTGTTTTATTTTTCATCTTATTTCTGTTTATATATTTTACAAATAACTCAACCACCACTTTTCTTTATGGTTGGTTTTATACCTGTCGTACCATTTACATACCGGGTAGAGCATGACAACCACCGCTATCCAGAGAAGGTACACCATCCATAAGTTATAACCTTCTCCCGGTTTGATAAAATTCGGCATCATCCCATCCTTACTTATCCCTTCTGAAATGGAGTTTCCCCTGGCCAGGAAAAGCATCATGCTGATAAAATGGATAAGGAAGAAATGAAGTATATAATAGAAGAAAGCCACACGGCCATACACCGAAATTATTTTGGCAATACGTCCCTGCGCTTTATCGAAGAAGGCCATGAACAAAAGTGCCGGGCCAATGGTCATGCACATATACAATAAGGACGGGGGATATTTATTGGTCTCCAGGAATGAATAAAGAGAATTCAATGGTTGATCACTGCCCGTTATAACGTCCGGGTCGCCATAAAAATCCAATGACCTTACCACGATGAAAAAAAGAGTAATGCCCAAGCCCATCCACACCAGCATTTTCTTTCTATTTGCACCCCCGGTATTGTATAAAAGTTTGCCAAAGCAATATCCTGTTATCATCAATCCTGTCCAGGGGAGAAACGGGTATAAAATTAGCAGTTTAAAATCTTTGCTCAATTCGAAAATGTCAGGCCTGTGAAGAAAATTGTACAAGACACTGAGGTTGCCAGCAGAATCTTTTTCATAATAATCAAGCAGGTTATGTCCCAACACAATAAGCAGGCCGGTAATTAGTATCAATGGAAAGGGCAGCCAGATAATTAATCCCAAGAGCACCATACTGATACCAATTGACCATATAGTGGTGAGAGCTATTACGCTGAAGTGTATATCAAAATTGAAAGCAAAATTTACGATAGTTATTTCTACCAGGATCAGCCAAAGACCTCTTTTAATCAGAAAGAGACTCAGTTCTTTTTTGCTCTTTCTTAAACTTTGCAGGTAGGCCGAAACTCCTGAAAGGAAAACAAAAACCGGCGCACAGAAATGAGTGATCCAACGGGTGAAATAAAGTGCAGGGGTTGTAGTTGCGGCGTTAAGGGGATCTTCCGTAAAAGCAGTAGTGTGAAAAAAATCCCGGGTATGATCGAGTGCCATTATGATCATAACCAGGCCACGAAGCAGGTCAATGGATTGGATCCTGTTTTTTGTTAACGATTGCTGCACCATATATTACTATTTAAAATTTAATTAAAGGTTTACAAATAACTCAGCCACCATTTTTCTTTATGACTGGTTTTATATTGATCATACCGCTTGCATAAGGGATATAAAGCAATCACCACCGCCAGCCAAACGCCATATACGACCCACAGGTTATACCCTTCGCCCGGGGCTACGAATAAAAAGGGAAACTGCTTGCCAACATTGGCTGCATCCGCAAAGCTGTGACCTCTTGCAAAAAAGCAAACCGCCGCCAGCAGGTGTATCAGGTAGATATGAAGGATGTAATAAAAGAAAGCAGTTCTGCCATACACCACCATTATATCGGTAAACCTGTTTTTAATTTTCTCCATAAAGGCTAACAGTAACAAGGCCGGACCGATGGTGATACAGAGATATAATAAGGAAGGCGGATATTTATCTGCATTTATAAAAGAAAGGACAGTATAGAAACCATTTTTCTGTGTGGTCCAGTCCACGGGGTCGCCATATACATTGGTGAAGCGAAGGGCAATAAAAAATAAAATCAATCCTGCTCCGATGCGGGTCAGTATTTTTCTTCGCTGTTCCGGAGAAAATTTTGGAGTGAATAATGCTCCGGCACAATAGCCCAGCATCATTACCCCCAACCATGCCGGGAAAGGATAGACCAGCAATGCAAAACGATTGGGGGCAAATTCATACGGTCTAAAAACGCCATGATGAAACAGCTCCCAGGCAAAGCTGGCTTGAAAACCCGGTGCCGATTCCGGAATGTCTAATAAATTATGCCCGGCTACAATAATAACACCGAGGATAAAAATAATTTTATAAGGAAGCCTGATCAGCATCATCAACCCCAGCATTACCATACTGATGCCGATAGCCCAGATAACCTGGAAGGGGATTATGTTATAGTCGGGATTAAATGTCCAGGCAAAGGCAATGATGATCCATTCTGCAATAATCAGCCACAAGCCCCGCTTGAGTAAAAAAACACCGAGTTCTTTTTTGGTTTTGCGCAGGCTTTGCAGGTAAATGGAAGTACCAGATAAAAAAACAAAAATGGGGGCACAAAAATGGGTGATCCACCTGGTGAAGTACAAGGCAGGTGTGGTGGTGGCGAGGTTCAGGGGGTCATCCAGGTTGGCGCTAATATGAAAATAATCCCTGGTATGGTCCAGTGCCATTATCACCATGGCGATTCCACGGATGATGTCAATAGATTCAATTCGTTTTTGGCTGGTTGTGGTTAATGGTTGCATCAGGTTGGTTTTGGTTGTAAATAGTTCTTTCTTTATTCCTCCATAGGAGTCCGCCGGTCGGCGGACAGGCGATATTTATTTTTTAAATAAGATATTAAATCTTCTCCGCCTTTTTTCATGTTTTCTAGCAATAATATTTTTGAACGTCGTGAACCGTTCATTTGCAGTGTATGAAAGCCCAGCTCTTTCAGCATACCGGCATCATAGGTTATTAGAGAGGGATTATAATTACTTAACTGAATTTCTCCATCAGTACCTTCCTGTTTTCTTAAGATGCCGGGGTCAAGAATTTTTGCTGCAATCCGTTTATAATTGTCAAACTCATGATTGTAATTATCCTCCAGCAGCCTGATGTGGGATAGCTGGTTGTAGTAACCCATTATTTTATTAGAAGATGCTGCATTGCGGATAAGACGGAAACCGCCAGAAAATTTCAACTGGTCAAATGTGCGGCTGTTGTTGGCAAATGGTTGCGACCTTGGGCCCACCCTTGCCACATAATAAAGCTGGTCGCCATTTTGTTTAGCCATCAATGGATTGTTCAATAAACTAATGAGAGTATCCAGCTTTGCTACTCCCTGCTGTTCAAACACAATCATTGCACCAAGGCTTTTTACATCATCCTCTAAATCTGCTACCAATGAATGGATAAACTGCTTCTCCTTGTCTTTTTCAATCTTATGCTCCAGTTGATACTCTGCTAAAAACCCGCAGAACACGGCGAGAAACAACATGAGAAACTCCCAGAAATAATGGGTCCATTTTTTTCGGCCTGTCCCGCCAGATGCGGGGGCAGTATGAGCATGGTGGTGTACTTCCATAAAGTATTTTATTTGAGGTGGTATGCTTTTTTTAAAACCATTAAAAAATTCTCGGCTTGTTTTAATAGTTTTTTCGCATCCCTCATGCTTCCCCGGTTGGTGAATTTCATCCGGTGAATTTTAAAAATAATTTCAACAAGTTCGTTTCTGCTGTAAGCCAGCAACTTTGGATTATCTGTAGGACGGGTTACGGTGTTGTTTTCATCAAGCATTTTTTCAAAAACCATCGGATCGAAAATCTTTGCGGCAGATGTTCTGTAATCTGTATACAGTGTCGTTTCAATTTCATCAAACTTTTCCATATT
This sequence comes from Chitinophagaceae bacterium, assembly GCA_046598205.1. Taxonomy (GTDB): domain Bacteria; phylum Bacteroidota; class Bacteroidia; order Chitinophagales; family Chitinophagaceae; genus JJ008. The sequence goes on along the minus strand of JBKJIX010000025.1, from coordinate 7,113 downwards.
ACGTGTGCTAACATCATATCGGGCAATACTGTCTGCTATGTTTCTATTCCTTATTAAACGGAGTCCGCCGGAATTTTTCAATTGCTGCAATGTTCCGTTATTGGGTGTAAACAGGGTTGGGTTTCTCCGGCTGACCTGAATACCCTGGTAGTAAATACTGTTGCTCATATTATAATTTTCAGAGGCGTTTAGCAACAGCATTAAAGAATCCAGTAGGAGCTGTCTTGTAGTTCTGTGAACAATAATAGTATTGAGGTGGTTAATGTCGGCTATTAAATCATTTGACAATGATTCCGCAAACTGCTGTTCCCGGTGTCGTTCTATTTTTTGTTCCAGTTGGTACTCTGCCAGAAAACCGCAGAACACAGCGAGAAACAACATTAAAAACTCCCAGAAATAATGCGTCCATTTTTTTCTTGGGGTGTTGGAATGTGCATGTACTTCCATAAATTGTATTTATCTGTTTTATTTTTGAAACAACATAAATTTTTTCAACGACTGCAAGAGCCGTAGGCTCGACACATTTTGTAACACCGGACTTCAGTCCGGTGGAAAGAACCGTGATGTGAGTAGAGTGCCACCGGTACGACGTATATCCTGACAAATGTACCGAGCCTACGGCTCTCTACTCCATCCACTCATGTTTGCAACGGGTTAAAACCCGTTGTTAAAAAATCCAAACGAGGCTACGCCTCTGCCACTACACAGAATACAGCAAGGAATAACATTAAAAACTCCCAGAAATAATGGGTCCATTTTCTTCTTGGGCTGTGGGTGTGGGCATGTACTTCCATGGTAGTAAATCATTTTAAATGGTATTCTTTTTTTATTAAGTCATTCAATTGCTTTGCCTGGGTCAATAGTTCTTCTGACCTGATTAATTGAGACTGGTGTATCCTTTTAAAATATTGAATGGCTCCAATAAACTCATTAAGCAGACCAGCATCTATTGAATATAAAGCTGGATTATTTTTGGGAATACGGATCTCGTCAGTTGTAATCATTTCATAAAATACTTTTGTTTGAAACAATTTTCTTGCTACGAGCCTGTACTCTGCCCTTACTTCCACTTCATCGCCCATATCAAATAATGCGTTTCTCATTTTCTGGTCGTAAGCCATAATACTGTTAGAAATAGCATTGTTGCGTATTAAACGGAGATTACCTGAGCTTTTTAATTGCTGTATCGTTCCATCGTTAGGAAAAATATTAGTAGGTGGTGAAATACTTCGTCCGAAATAATAAATTTCATTTCCTCTTTCATTGACAGAAGGGCTCCCTAATATTTTTACCAGCGAATCCATCATCATCATCCTGCTTTGACGTTGTTTAATATTCCGAATAAGCATAGCAGTATCAGCTTTTAAATCTTCCACCATAGATTTCATATATTGCTTCTCCCTGTCTTTCTCAATCTTATGCTCCAATTGATATTCTGCCAAAAAACCGCAGAACACAGCAAGAAATAACATCAAAAACTCCCAGAAATAATGGGTCCATTTTCTTTTGTGGGTCCCGCCTGAGGCGGGGGAACTGTGGGCATGTACTTCCATAGTTTTTTATTTAAGGATTACTGCAAAAGGCACTCAACTCCCCTGTTGCTCAATCCTGATTTTTTTTTGTAAAATATTTTTTTGGAACCATAGTTGGTAAACAGGGTCTAAAAAATAAATACTGCCCCCGCTATCATCTATCAGCTCTTTTTGTAACAATGCTTTTTTTATTTTCTGTACATTGGCCGAAGTGCCAAGCCGGTATTCCCGTACCACTTCCTGTGAGCTTAATCCTTTGTGGATGCCGGATGCCAATGCTTTTAAAAAATTGTGCTGTGCATTGCTAAGCTCTTCTGTGTCCCGGGTGTAGAGCAGGGCATTTTGTGCCAGTAATGTTTCAATGGCGGCGGTAATAATTTCTTTTGTAACTTTTTTTTCTGTGCTCGTCCATACTAAATAGGAAAGCTGCTGCACATAATATGAATGGTCTTCCACTATGGCGGCAATGATATTAGCCAGTTCTTCTGTTATATTTTTTTTAGTAGCAGTAAATTGTTTGCAAACAAAACGGATCCATTCTGCCCGGTCAATTTTGGGCAGATATACAACATCACCAAATTTGTAAAAAGGCATGGATTGTTTTTCAAACAATTCCGCCATCATGTGCTGCCGGCTTCCATACAGGCAATAGGTTACCTGGTGATGATGCTGCCATTCGGTTCGCAGCCTTTTTTGAAACAAGTGTGGTTCTTTAAAAGAGCCGGAGTTTTGAAATTCATCTATACAAATAATGAGGTGCAGTTTTTTCTTACGGGCAATTTTTTCGGGCAGGTTCAGTATTTCTTTATAATGTTTTTCCAGCTCCTTCCATTCAAAGTTGATTTCAAAATCATTTACCGGGTCGGTGCCTACAGATATTTTTGGTGTAATATGTTTCAGAAAAAGTTTAGCGGTTTGTATCCATTCGGTCAGCTTATTAGAAGTAGCTTTTATGGTTTCAGCAGCCAGCAGTTTATAAAACTCTTCTTCGTTGCGGATGCTTAGCAGGTCGAGCTGAATTACTTTGGTGGAGCGGCTTTCCAGGCCGGCAGCCACTTTTTTTACCAATGAGGATTTGCCCCAGCGACGGGGGGAGATAAGTATGGTATTGATGTGGTGCTTCAGGTTGCCGGATAAACGGGCAATATCGGCTATGCGGTTGGTAAAGCTGTCTTCACTAACCGTTTTACCATATAAAAAAGGTGATTGCATATTTAAAAATAAGAAATTTCTTAAAACTAACCGTTTGGTAAGTTACCAATCAGTTAGTTGCTGGCGGGTAAGCTACCGGTCTGTTTGAGACAGGGCGTTACTTTCGGCAGTTTTAAAAACTCCCGGAGATAATGCGTCCCTGTCTGCCGACAGGCAGGCAATTTTTTTCTTGCTGTATGTGCATGGTGGTGTACTTCCATAAATATTTATTTGAGGTGATATTCTCTTTTGATTAACTCAATGTGTTGTTGAGCTGCGATAATTCTTTCGTCGCCAATCTTTTTTTATGTATAAAGTTATGCAGCGGCTGTAAACAAATATAATATCACGCCTTTCCGGGTACTTTATGCAGTTTTGTTTTTGCTCCTGAAATAAAAATAGAAGAAGACTCCGCTCAATACAAGACCCAGTCCAATGAGAGATTGTTTGGGTTCTGTAACAACTGTATTAATGATAAGAGCAAATGAAAACAACACGATGATGGCGGGTATCACAGGGTAGCCAATAACTTTTGTTTTGATTCTTCCGTTACGTTTCATTTTAAATAAAGCCAATGCCAGCAAACCATAAAATAAAAAACCAGCAAAGATCACCATATTGGTCAGCATATCAAACGTACCTGATACTACAAGAATACAACTCCAAATCATAGTATAAAGAAGGGCAACGGATGGTGTACGGTAAACAGGGTGAACGGTGGCAGCTTTTTTAAAAAAGAATTTTTCCTGTGCCATGCGGTAATATATCCTTGCATGCGCCAGGATAATGCCATTGAGCGATCCAAATACAGAGACCATGATGAGCACAACAATCAGGGTTTGCCCCGCTTTACCAAGCAGGGTTTCAGCAACAACTGCTGCACCAATACGGCTTTGGTCAACCGCTTTCAACACATCCTTGCTTAGCACTTTCATATAAATTGCGTTTACCATCACATATAGAAACATGGCAATGGCAACACCACTAATGATGGCGACGGGTATATTGCGTTTTGGATTTTTGATTTCACCGGTGATGAATGAAATAGTAACCCAGCCATCATAGGCCCAGAAAGCACTTAGCATGGCAGCAAGAACTGCACTGAACAAAGCAACTCCTTCCAGATTTTTGATTGCTGTAGAAGCGGCGGCAGTGTCGTTTACCGGAGAATAAGAAAGACCAAGAACGATGAGTAAAAGAATGCCGATAATTTTTGCCGAGGTGATGATATTGTTTATTAAACCGCCGTTCTGCACGCCGCGGTAGTTTATCCATGTCAATAAAAAAATAGTAGCGATGGCCAGCAGCTTTATGCCTCCATCAGCAAAAGGGAAAATAAAACCAGCCATGGAAACCTGTTCAAAGACATAAAAAGGATTACCCAACGGTACAAAGGTGTTCACTGTTTGTGCGAAGATGAAACCAAGGGCAGCAACGGAGGCACAACCCATTATGGTAAAATCAGTCCAGCCAAAGAGGAAAGAAAAAAAGTTACCAAATGAAAGCCGCAAGTATTCATACACACCACCCGATTCTTCTGTTAACGATGCAAGACCTGCAAGAGTAAATGCCCCAAACATTGTTATTATTCCTGCACCAATCCATGCGCCCAATATCCAGTACTCACTCAACCCTGTTTGAGCCATAGGTACTATCTTTTTGAATACACCGGAACCAATCATCATACCCGCTACCAATAAAATACCCGTACTTAAGCCTAATACTCGTTTAAGGGTTGGCTGATTAGTTGATTTCATGGCGGGAAGTTGAAGTTTTTTGTTCAAGATGATATTCTTTTTTTAGCAATGATATTAATGAGATAGCTTTTTTCTTAAGCTTTATCAGGTGCTGAAGAAGGGTCCATTTTTTTCTTGCGGTATGGGTATGTGCATGTACTTCCATAAACGATTTGTTTTATTCAATACTGTACTTACTGTTAAAGTAGTTCATGATATTGATAGCTTCTGATTTTATTCTTTCCAACTTTATAACATAGTTAGCAACGTATTTAGCATATCTGTTCAGTGTATTAAAATATTTATTGATAATTATTTTATCAGTAGTAATTAATAAATCACCGTCAGTAAAGTTTCCGTCTTTTATAACAATGTAGTTAAAAAGTTCAGACGATATACTCCTGATAGCGGTCTGCGTTTCCTGAAAAGTAGTTGTTTCATCAAGTTTATAACCCCTTACCAAATTATCATAGCCAAGGATGCTATCAGCATCACTTGATTTTAGTAATCGTAATCCACCTGCATTTTTTAGTTGCTGCATTGTACGGTCAGAAGTCTTTAATTCAAAAAAACCTCCGGATGCATTATTTAAATTATTAAAACAATTATTACATGATAATTTTAACATTAGTGAATCATAGCAGTTTGAAATGACACTTAAGTTTTTTGACTTTATCTTATAGTTATTAATCACTGCTGCTAAATGTGCGGTGTCATATTTAAGGTCGTGGTAAAAGGATTTGATATACTGTTTGCCCCTTTCTCTTTCTATTTTATGCTCTAATTGATACTCTGCCAGAAAACCGCAGAATACTGCGAGAAACAACATTAAAAACTCCCAGAAATAATGGGTCCATTTTTTTCGGGCGGTGTGGGTGTGTGCATGTACTTCCATAGTTATTTATTTCAGGTGATATTCTTTTTTCAAAACTTCTATTGCTTTGGTTATTTCTCTCGATAAAACAACCTGCCCGACCTTCAAAGCATATTGGACATAAAAGCTGTATTTTTTAATTTTTTCAACGTAAGATTTAATGTCTTCTTTATTTTGAACGTTGATCTTTGCTGATTCGGGTATGTCTGGCAATTGTAATTCAACAGAAGCGTTTGAAAAATTTTGAAATGCAGTAGTTGCGATCTGATCAGTGACAACCCTGTCTGCAAATGCCCATGCAGACAGATCGATATCATTCTGCAAACCCTCTAAAAACGATTTGGTCTGAGTATTCAATATTTTGTATTGAGTTTCCAATTGGCTAATGATATTTGCTGCATTCTTATTCCTGATAAGGTGAAACCCTGCGCTGTGCAACTGCGATAAAGTACGTTCAGTTGGGTGAAAATTGTAAGTCCATCCGGTGCCGATCATGAACGCCTTGTAAATCAGCCTGTCTTTACCTTTGAAATGTGGCATTTGGAATAAATGAACTGTTGAATCAAGCCAGGCTAAATGATAAGGAATAAGTTTGTTGATGCTTAAAGCTAAAAAAGTGGAATCATTTTTCAGGTCTTCAACCATGGAGACGATATATTTTTTTTCCCGCCGGTGTTCTACATAATGCTCCCGTTTATTCTCTGCCAGAAAACCGCAGAATACTGCGAGAAACAACATTAAAAACTCCCAGAAATAATGTGTCCATTTTTTACGAGGGGTGTGGGTGTGGGCATGTACTTCCATAAATAATTTATTTCAAATGGTATTCTTTTTTCAGCATATTAATAGTAGAAAGCTGAAATTTTAAAATCCGCAGATAATCACCTCTCAGACTGGTTGTAACGTAATAATTATACTTTTTCAATTTAATGATAAACTCCCTGAGATTATTATCCGCTTTATTTACCCGGGCTGATGCTGGTATATCACCGGGATTGATGTAAATATCATTGGGAAACGGGTATTCATTAATAAATAAATTGCTGACGACTTCTTTATCAGCAAAAACAAAGGCTGATTCATCAATATCGTTTTGCAATGCATGAACATGATCATTTATATTCAAATACACCTTATAAATTATTTCGAGTTCGCTCAAAATATCTCCTATACGATTATTTCTTATCAACCGGTACCCGTAACTTCTTAGCTGGGATAAGGTGCGTTCGGTAGGAAAATAATTATAGTTCCATTCAGTGGCTGTCAAATAAGCCTGGTAAGTTTCTCTGTCTTTTTTATTTCCCGGTTGATCTAATAATGTAATAGCAGAATCCATCAATCTTAAATGATTTGGAATGAAACGGGTGACACATAAGTGAAGATAGGCTGAATCCTTTTTTAGATCTTCCACCATTTCTTCCATCAATTTTTTTTCCCGCTTATGTTCAATCTGGTGTTCCCTAAAATTTTCTGCCAAAAACCCACAGAACACAGCGAGGAACAACATTAAAAATTCCCAGAGATAATGGGTCCATTTTTTACGAGGGGTGTGGGTGTGGCTGTGTACTTCCATGAGTTAGTTTATAATTATCATTTTTAGCTTACCGTGCCCGGAACCTGGAACTGCGTTATTCATTCCAAGTGATATTTTTTATTTAAGGTGGTGAGCAAATTTTCCGCCTGGTGGAGCAGCAATCTCGCATCTCTGCGGTTTGCCTTACTTATAGTTTTCATACCATACAATTTATAATTCCAGTTTTCAAGATCAGTTTCCTCATAA
>JBKJIX010000045.1:0-44027 GCA_046598205.1 Chitinophagaceae bacterium | reverse complement strand
GGGGCAATATGGTATTGACAAAAAAAACGGTCTATAAATTACTCGCTGTTTACATGCCATTCACCAATAAAATAATTGAACGGTTGTTTTACAAATTACGTACCCGCAACGGGGCAACTTTTTTGCGGGCCACCCGTATGAAAGAAGATTTTATTGAACATAGTAATACGCAATATGTTTTAGGATTAGTGGCTGATCAAAACCCCGGGCATCCCGGTAATGCCTGGTGGTTTAATTTTTTTGGAACACCGGCGCCTTTTGTGAAAGGCCCTGCCAAAGGTGCTGTTACAAATAATACTGCCGTTGTATTTGCTTATGTACACAAGCCCCGCCGTGGTTATTATGAAGCAAATTTTTCACTGGCTACTGAAAATGCGGAATCATTGACAGAACAAGAGCTTACTCAAAAATTTGTATCCTACCTCGAAGGGGTAATACGGCAATACCCCGAAATGTGGCTATGGAGCCACCGCCGCTGGAAATATGAATGGAAGCCGGAGTATGGAAATATTATTGAATAAAACCCGTTTAACAACTGCACATTGCCGATAAGGCGGGAATAAAAAATAATTGAATGCTAATACTTGCTGTCTTATCGCCTTACCGGCAATTATTTTATTAATCTGTTTTCTTTTTCTTCTTCAACTGAAGGTAATCAAGAAAATAAATCACTTTTAATGACAGGTTATTGTTGTCATCAGCACTCATGGTGTTATCAAAATATTTGAAATAACTATGTTCTACCACCCTGTTGAAGTCATGCGCTGCATTTTTCCAAACGAGATTGATAAAACTTCCCGGGGCATATTGCCAGGTAAACACCGCATCAACATTGATAAATCTATCAATTTTTACTGACTTTGTTGTACGATTAGCCGGTAATTGTTTAGATGCCGGCGTTTGAGCAATACTGTTCAGGCAAAGCAATAGCATTGCCCCGAGGGATACATTGGTTTTCAGTTTCATGGCTATACTTTTAACAATAGGTACGATGCTTAAAAAAAATGTTGCCTGGTGTGCAGCGCAACTACTCAAAGTTTCATAAGTGAAAAATAATAGCCATGCGTAGTGTTTTTTTTTATTTATCTGAGAGGCGACAATTTCCTGACAAGTGGTTAAAAAAGCAGGTCGTTAACTTTTTGTTGGGAAAAAGATGAATATGTTTTCAATTCAGTAAGATCATTTTTAGTTTATCTGATATTTCCTACTTTAGTGCCGTTTTTATTAATTTTACATTTCAATTTAATTTTTATGTCATCCCCAACTCCTCCCATATTTTGGCCACATAGCGAACACTGGTCTGTAAAAATTCCATTGCAATCCCCACACTACCGTATGCCAAGCATGGGAGAAAAAGGATTTGTTATTCTGAAAACATTGGATATAGATCATATTCCTTCGGCTGAGTGGGAGAACCTTGTTTATATGGATTGGAAAAGCGGTGGTGATACAAACTTTGCCCCATTAGCTTCCTGCGATGGTACCAATGAGTGCAAGGGTTTTTGGGAAAATGGCAAGACAGATAAGGATGCCATCTTTACACCTAATGCTGAGTTATGTCCTACCTTGATGGCTTATATTAAATCTATCCCTGCCAACTTTGGCCGGGTAAGAATAATACGATTAGAACCTCAAACTCATGACCAAGCCATTCGTTCTGTTCACCGGGATGATAATAACCGGTTGAACCCGGAAGATGAAGGTTGGGTAGTAAGAATGTGGATTGAACTGACTGATAATCCGGATAGCTATATGCTGTTGTATGATAGCGATGAAAATAATTTACCAATCAAAGAATCAGAAGCAAGAGTACCGATGCAAAAAGGGTCTCACTTTATTGTGGATTCACAAAGATTATGGCATGTAGGGGTACACAATGGAACTAAATCAAGGTATGCGGCCATTATAAGTGTGGAAAGCAGCCCGGAAATGGAGAAATGGGTGCAGTCAAAAATGTAATCACAGATTTCCCTGATTAAAATGATTAGAACAGATTAGCCTCACTATTGTCAGGTTTGTCTGTGCTAATTTATATTTATCCTTTTAATCCGTAATTATTTATCTGTGTAATCCGTGTTACTAATTCAATACACTGGTCTCTTTTACTATCTCAGCTTTTTCCTGTTCTTTAATTTTGCCCCAACCACCTACTACGTTTCTGAGATTATGTATGCCCTGTCTTTTTAATAAGGAAGAAGCAATAATGCTGCGATAGCCACCGGCGCAATGCACATAAAGATTCTGTTCTTCTTCCAGGTTGGCAATCAATGCGGGGTCAACCATATCATTCAACGGAAGATTCAACGCATTTTTCAGATGACCGTCAGCAAATTCTGTGGGGCGGCGAACATCAACTACCAATAGATTTTTATCATGAGGGATATCCATCATCAGTTCGTCTGCTTCCACATCTATTATCATATCAACATCTTCACCAGCAGCTAACCATGCAGCATAGCCACCATTTAAGTAGCCTTTTACTTTGTCAAAGCCAACCCTAGCCATACGGATAATAGTTTCTTTTTCTTTGCCGGGTTCTGTTACCAGCACCATTGGTGCATCAAATGGTAACAGGCTGCCGGCCCATTCAGCAAACCGGCCTTCTAAGCCAATAAAAATAGAACTGGGTATAAAACCTTTTGTAAAATCATTGGCGTGCCGGGTATCAACAATGATAATATCATCTTTCATCAACTGCTTAAACTCATCTATTGATAATGCTTTCATTCCCTGCACCAGCACATCATCTAAACTATCATAACCTTCTTTATTTATTTTGGCATTGATAGGGAAGTAGGCAGGCGGCGCAAGGATACCGTCCGTTACTACTTTAATAAAATCTTCTTTGGTAGCTGCCTTCAGTGCATAGTTGGTTTGCTTCTCTTCCCCAATAGTGCTATGTGTATTAGGGCCGAGGTTTTTTCCGCAACTGCTACCGGGACCATGCGCCGGGTAAACAATCACATCATCTTCTAATGGAATTATTTTTGAATGCAGGCTGTCATACATCATACCTGCCAGGTCATTCATCGTTATCTCCTCACCTTTTTGTGCCAGGTCGGGGCGGCCCACATCACCTACAAATAAAGTGTCGCCGGTAAATACACAGTGATTTTTTCCGGCAGCATCTTTTAATAAATAACAGCTTGATTCCAACGTATGTCCGGGTGTGTGCAATACTTCCATAGTAAGATCACCAATTTTAAACTTCTCTCCATCAGTAGCCACATGCACCGGAAATTCTGTTTTGGTGCCCGGACCATAAACTATCGGGGCATTCGTGGCTTTTCCCAAATCAAGATGGCCGCTTACAAAATCGGCATGAAAATGTGTCTCAAAAATATATTTGATTCGGGTTTTCCTTTCATTAGCAATTTCTAAGTAGGCATCTATGTCCCGCAGCGGATCAATAACAGCGGACTCGCCATTGCTTTCAATATAATAAGCTGCTTCGCTAAGACAGCCAGTATATAATTGTTTAATGTACATAACCTGTTTTTAAAATTTCCCTTCAAAAAGGACGGTACAAAAATACTTTATTATAAACAAAAACGCCTCACCTTGGTTTGGCGGGGCGTTTTTCAAAAAATTAATTATACTTAATTGAGTAGCTGGTCAACAAATTTGTTCAGGTCTTGCATACGATCCACGTTTACAGAGTAATAGATGAATTTACCATCCCGGATTGTCTTTACAAAACCTGCCTTGCGCAAAATGGCCAAATGCTGGGAAGCTACTGACTGCTCAAGCCGCAACTTTACATAAATCTCCGTCACGGTCACTTTTCCATGTTCATCAATCATTTTGAGAATTTCTTGCCGGAGTTTATGATTGACAGCTCTGAGTATCAATGCTGCTTTTTTCACATTCAGCAGATCCACCTTCAGGGATGTACCGTTTTCCGATGCAGCATTCAGCGTTAAAGAATAATTATTCATAGACTAACTGATTAAAGTAGGGGCAAAATTACCAGTGCAAAAATTGATTTTGCGGTATTAATTGTTAATAAGACGGATTTTTTCCTCAGGTCTTTCGGGCAGGAGAATAAAATTCTTTAATATATAATGGCACTGAGTAAGCAATGTCTGTAAATTCTTTTTTAAAAAAACAATTTTGTGACAATGGGGAAAGATGTGAGGCATTGCTAACGTTATCACTGAAAGAGGCATTGTTATTTGAGATCAACGGTTGCAGTTTTTTACTGCCGTTTCCGCAAAAAAGTACAGCAGAAGTAGAGAGAATATCTGCAAAACTGTATTCATCAATAATAAGAGCTTGTGCAGGATTTTTCTCCTGTAATTCTTTATCATATATCGCTGTAAAGACTTCCATTCTGCGGGCATCAATCATTGGGCATATCAGCGAAGCAGCTTCGTCCTTTGCTTCAAAAGCAATCATTTTGAGAGTACTTACTGCAATCAGTGGAATATGTAAAGCATAACACAAACCTTTTGCTGTAGCTAGGCCAACCCTGAGGCCGGTATAAGAACCGGGACCAATACTCACAGCAACAGCATCTAATTGATTAGGTCTTAAATTATTTTTTTTTAATATTTCATCAATGGCGAGGTGCAGCCATGCAGCCTGGTTTTTTTGATTTTCATTGATGGCCAATGCAAGTATCTCTTCTTTTTGTGCAAGGCAAACAGATGCTGTATCCAGTGCGGTATCTATATTTAGGATGAAACTCATTTATGCTAAAGCCTCTTTTTTTAACAACGAAGAAGGTGTATAACGGGAACTGGTTTTCGACAGCGTTGTCAATAGCTCATATACATTTTTCAAACCTATTGTTGCACCCCATTCAAAAGGGCCATAAGGATAATTAGTACCCAGTTTCATAGCTGTATCAATCTCCTTTTTGGTGCTTACTTTTTCATCCAGCGTAAACCAGGCTTCATTGATAATCATACTTATTACCCGTGGTGTAATAAACCCCGGTATATCCGGCACCCATTCTGTTGATTTATTAAAACAGGAAAAAATTTTTTCTGCCGCTTTTTTATTTCCATCAGCTCCGGCTGCTTCTACCAAATTTCTTTTTAAGAAGCTATTCCATCCATTAATGCGGATAAAACCAACAGGCAGTTCATTCAATGTAGCTGTAACACAATTAACAATGATGGTGGCAGGTTGCCCACCGGGCCCTGCGGGCAAGTTTTTTAATTTGTTTTTTCTATCGGCAGAATGATTGAACAAAAGATCAATATACACATCAGCATCCTCAACTGGGGTAATTTCATCTTGCCATTCCACTACCACATTATCAGCTGCTTGCTGTGCGAGCAACTCACTCTTTAAAACCTCATTTGCTATTACAATGATTTTCATCAACAGGTAATTTTTTAATCCCGACTGGGCATAATCCTTTTTTGCAAAGAAAACGTATAAAGCTAAATTCGTTCTATTGAATTTTTAAAAGCTTATTATGAGTAAAACTATCATCCTCACCGGCAATGCCCCGGCTCCCATTGGCCCTTATAGCCAGGCAATATTAACCGGCAATACATTATTTATTTCAGGGCAAATTTGTATAGACCCGGCCACCGGAGAATTAAAGAATAAAGATATACAGGAGGAGACCCACCAGGCCATGCATAATCTGAAAACTATTTTGCAAGAGGCGGGTATGAATTTCAGTAATGTGGTGAAAACCACCATTTTTATTACCGATATGCACCAGTTTGGAGAGATTAATGCAGTATACGGCAAGTATTTCGAGAGTGGTTTTCCGGCAAGGGAAACGGTGCAGGTTTCAGCCCTTCCTAAGTTTGTGAATGTGGAAATCAGCATGATAGCAGTGGCTTCCTGAGTAATAGAATTAATTCTACTACGCAATAATCTAAAGATGGGTATTGTTGTGCAGCTTTGGGAGGTGTAAGGGCTGACGCATTAAAAAAAATATTAGGCTTGGGTCATTAAAAATTTTGGTTTATTAGTCCCGGAGGGGCGATATTTTGGTAGAAAATGGTAAAGTACAAACCGAAATGAGCCCCAGCGGGGCGACATGTTGCAAGCAAAACGCAAACTGGCATAAAATGTCGTGCCGATGGCACTTAGGTATCCCAAAAACAACATACTTGCTACCAATATACCGGCCCGCTGGGCCTAAATCATTCCAATTTTGTCAATTTATTTTTAATGCGTCTGTCCTTTGGGAGGTGTAAGGTGGTTTGGGTGTTAATTTCATTTTGATTATTTTGCATCTCCTCCTTTTTATAAGTCAATCTTGGGATTCAGGGGTTACGGGTTTAATAATTCAAATGTTTAGTATGAAATGAGCCGGTAGAAGAATTATCGTTAAAAAGGATAGTTCTATCAAAATGGCCAAAAAATAAAAAGTCTATAATGAAAAGAATTTTTCTCCTTGTTTTTTCAGTGCTGCTGCTTAGTGCATCGTGGGCACAAAATGACAACCAGTATAATAAGGCCGCAGCCTTGCAATTGGTAAAAGAGAATAAAGAAGCTCTCGGTTTTTCTGATACTGATATATTCAACACTACCGTTTCCAGCAGCTATACTGTTACTGGCACGGGGATGACGATGGTATATCTGCAACAAACCTACCTCGGCATTCCGGTATTGAACAAGATGAAAGTGCTGGCTTTTGTGCAGGGAAAATTAGTGTCGAATACAGGCACACTGGTGGAGGATATGGGAAAAGCCACTATAGGATATTCTCCTGCACCTTCTGTAAGTGCTAATGAAGCTGTAAGGCTGGCATTTGCAGAAGAAAAATTATCACCACCTGCTATTACTACGGCGGTTATTTCACAAAACGGGCGGCTCATGAATTATGGCAAGCCAGCTGGCATATCAGAAGAAATTACAGCGGAACTGATGTGGTTTCCCGTAGAAAAAGACGGACAGGTAACGGTAAAGTTAGGATGGCAGGTGCAGGTGGCTATATTCGGAAAAGATGATGTATGGCATATAAGAATTGATGCATTGAACGGCAGGCTGATTGAAAAAGTAAATATTGTTATCTATGAAAATTTTAATTCACATCATAAAAATGAAAATGCCGGAAAGATTGAAACAGGTTTAGGTATTCAAAAATATACAGGTAGCAGTTTGAATAGAAATTATGGAACTGTAGAAAGGCTTCAAAGCCCAAACGCTATTGCCAATGCCAATTACCTGGTGATTCCTTATCCCATTGAAGCCCCTACGTTTGGAGCAGCGGCTACACGCAGCAATCCATGGACAGCAGCACCCGGCAATGCCACTACACTTGGCTGGCATAGCAATGGAACTACAGATTATATTATCTCTCGGGGTAATAATGTGTGGGCTACGGAAGATACCATTGCCACTAACCAGAATGCCGGAATAGCTGCCAGTTCTTCTACTTTCCCAGACCCGTTAAATTTTACTAACCCGCCTAATTACAATGTGGAACCAAGTAAGGACATTGCTATGCAGCAATTCTGCATCACTAATCTTTTTTACTGGAACAATATTATACATGATATTACTTACCAGTATGGTTTTGATGAAGTGGGTGGTAATTACCAGGAAAACAATCTGGGCAGGGGTGGTGTAAGTAATGACCATGTGATGGCTTTGGCACAAAGCGGTGCATCGGGACATGTTGGAAACAATGCGAATTTTTTACCAACTGTAGATGGTGTAAGAGGACGGATGAGAATGTATCTTTTTAATAACGTGTCTCCTGCTTATGTAGTAGTAAATACTCCGGGATCAATTGCAGGTAATTACCTAGCTACAGAAAGTGGATTTAGCATCAATAACAAATTAGAAACCCTGGGGCCAAGAACTGGTCAGGTAGTTTATTTTAATGATAATGTTGCGGGTACTATGCATGAAGCATGTGTGCCACCGGTCAATATACTTACTGGTAAGATTGTAATGATAGACAGGGGAAATTGTACTTTCGTAGATAAAGTAATGGCTGCTCAAAATGCCGGGGCAATTGGAGTGATCATGGTGAACAATGTAGCTGGTTACATTACAATGGCTGGTGATAATAATGCCATCACTATTCCTGCGGTATTGATCTCCCAGGCTGATGGGGCTATTTTAGCTGCACAGCTGGCTAATAATTTGAATGTAACATTACGTTATAACCCACCTTTAGATGGCGACCTTGATAACGGAATAATTGTTCATGAATATACCCATGGTATATCTAACCGCCTTACAGGTGGCCCTGCCACAGCAAGTTGCTTGCAGAATGCTGAACGGGGAGGTGAGGGATGGAGTGATTATTTTGCCCTGATGCTGACTACCAACTGGCTAACCAGTAACGTAACAGACGGAAGCATTTCAAGAACGGTAGCTACGTATGCAAATGCTGAGACTCCAAATGGGGCTGGTTTTCGCAATTATCCTTACAGTACTAACATGAACACCAATCCTTTGACCTATGCCCACCTGGGTGTAACAGGATCCCCATGGGTATTTAATGATGGATTGCAGGTACATAACATTGGCGAAGTTTGGTGTAATGCCCTTTGGGAAATGACATGGGGAATTATTCAACAAGAGAATAGCATTAACACTAATTTTTACAATTTCTCTTTAACGAATAACGGGGGCAATAGTATTGCTTTTAAATTAGTAATGGAAGG
Organism: Chitinophagaceae bacterium; assembly: GCA_046598205.1. Lineage (GTDB taxonomy): Bacteria > Bacteroidota > Bacteroidia > Chitinophagales > Chitinophagaceae > JJ008. The sequence goes on along the minus strand of JBKJIX010000045.1, from coordinate 35,433 downwards.
AATGCGGTTACAACCATGCAGCCCCGGTTATATAGATGCAAGAAATGCTATCCTCACTGCTGATATGAACCTGTATGGTGGCCGTCATCAATGTGCTATATGGACAGCCTTTGCAAAAAGAGGAATGGGCTATAGTGCATTGCAAGGCAGTTCTGCAAGTTTAACAGACCAAACCGCAGCCTTCGATCTTCCACCGGCTGCCTCTATTACTACACAACCTGTTGACCTTACTGTTAACCCCGGTAATAATGCAGTCTTTACGATAGCAGCTACTCCACCAATTAACGGTGCTTATCTGGTTTATACCTGGCAGAGAAGTATAGATGGCGGAGCCACCTGGAATGATATTGCCCCGGCTGTTACCACACCCACACTTACTCTTACTGCAGTTACTGCAGGAATGAATGGCTTTAAGTATCGTTGCATCGTCAGACAAGGATGTGCTTCTACCACTTCATCAGTAGCTACACTAACGGTATTCGTACCAAGCGGCTTTACCTTTACTACACCCGCAGCAGCAACAGCCGCCTGCCCCGCACCCACTACAATGGATATTGTGCTGGGAACAACTGTTATCGGTGGGTTTGCAAATCCTATTACTGTTTCATCAAACACTCCACCTGCCGGAACTACAGTTAGTTTTGTTCCATCCAATAGTGTAACACCGGGCAATAGTGTTACCGTAAGACTTACCGGAACTAATACTTTAGTACCCGGCACCTACACACTAACAATAACAGGAACAGCTACGGGTGCTACTACACAAACGAGAGATATAACTTATACTATTACTGCTGGTGCTGCTCCGGCCATTACTGCCCAGCCGGTCAATCAAACAGTATGTGCCGGAACTAATACTTTATTCAGCATTATTTCAAATACAGCCACCTCTTTCCAATGGCAGATAAGTACGGATGGAGGTACTACCTGGACAAACTTATCTAATGGTGGCGTTTACGCTGGTGCTACCACAGCTATATTAAATATTACTGGTGCTACTGTAGCTCTTAATAATAACCGATACCGTTGTATAGCTTCTACTGTATGCGGAAGTTCCACTTCCAATGCAGGAATATTAACCGTAAATACAGCACCGGCTGTTACCAGTCAACCAACAAGTGCTTCTGCCTGTGCAGGTACTAACCAAACTTTTACAGTAACAGCTACTGGCAGTTCACTCACTTACCAGTGGTACATAAGTACTGATGCCGGAGCTACATTTAATATACTGGCTAATGGTGGTGTTTATTCAGGAGCTACATCAGCCAGCTTAACGATTACCGGAGTTATGGCGGGTTTGAATAACAACCAGTACCGTTGTGTTGTTACCGGTGTTTGCCCTGTGTCACCACTTACTTCTAATGCAGCAACACTTATTGTGCCTGCTTCTTTAAGCATAACAGGTCAACCGGCGAATGTAACTATCTGTGCCGGTAGCAATACCAGTTTTACAGTAGCAGGTACAGGTATTGATGCTTATCAATGGCAGATAAGTACAGATGGTGGTGTTACTTATACTAACGTTATCAATGGTGGTGTTTATTCAGGAGCAACAAATTCTACATTAACTATTACCGGTGCAACAGGAGCTTTAAATAATAACCGCTATCGTTGTAATGTATCTTCTGCTGCATGCGGAACATTATCATCTGCCGGCGCAATATTGATAGTAAATACAGCACCGGCTATTACCACCCAACCAACTAATGCTTCTGTATGTACCGGTGCCAATCACACTTTTACAGTAGCCACTACGGGTGCTTCACTCACATACCAGTGGTACATTAGCACCGATGGTGGAGCTACATTTAATATATTGGCTAATGGCGGTGTTTATTCTGGAGCTACATCCGCCAGTTTAACTATTACCGGCGTTACTGCTGTTTTAAATAATAACCAGTATCGTTGTGTTGTTACGGGTGTTTGCCCTGTATCACCAATTTCATCCAATGCGGTAACAATTTCTGTTGCAAGTGCGTTAAGTATAACAGGTCAGCCATCGGCTGCAATTATTTGTGCTGGTACTAATACCAGCTTTGCCGTAACAGCGGTTGGAGCAGGCAACTATCAATGGCAGGTAAGTACAGATGGCGGTGCTACGTACACCGATGTAACTAACGGTGGTGTTTATTCAGGAGCTACTGCGGCTACTTTAAATCTTACTGCTGTTCCTGTAACATTCAACGGTAACAGGTACCGGTGCAACCTAAGCAGCAGTTGCGGCAGTGCTACTTCCAGTTCAGTATTGCTTACAGTAAATGCTTTACCAATTATTACTACACAGCCGATCAGTGTTACACTTTGTGCAGGTGTGAACAACACATTCAGTGTTACTGCAACTGGTGGAGGCTTAACTTATCAATGGCAGGTAAGCTTCAATGGTTGTGCCGGTCCGTGGTTTGATATCCCTGCGGCCACAACATCAAGCTATACATTAACCGGCATTGCTGCTGGTCTTAATAATACAGCTTATCGTTGTGTCGTTAGCGGTGCTTGTGCACCGGCTGCCACATCTAACTGTGCATTGCTAACTGTTGTTACACCTGCTACCATTACCACTTCGCCAACCAATCAAACAATATGTGAAGGCAGCAATACCAGCTTTGCCATAACAGGCAGCGGAGCAGGCATTATCTATCAATGGCAGGTAAGCACTGATGGCGGGGTTACTTATACCAACGTATCAAACGGGGGAGTTTATTCAGGCGCTACAAGTGCTACGCTGAATATTACGGCAGCTACTTTCTCATTAAATAATAACAGGTATCGCTGCCAGGTATCAAATGCTACCTGCACTACACCTGCTGTTTCTAATGCAGTGATATTAACGGTAAATACATTACCAACTATATCTGCACAACCACAGAACGCTGTGATTTGTACAGGCGGTAATCATACATTCAGCGTAACTGCTACTGGAACAGGAATAACTTATCAATGGCAGGTAAGCATAACAGGTTGTGCAGGAACATGGATTAATGTACCTAATATAGGTGTTTATAGTGGAGCAACGACTGCTGCTCTTACCATTACAGGGGCACCAATTACGATGAATGGGTCTGCATATCGTTGCGTTATAACTGGTACTTGTACACCGGCTGCTACATCAAGTTGTGTTTCACTTTCTGTTGGTTCAGCGGTAGTAATAACTGCTCAACCAACAGACCAAACGATTTGCTCAGGTAGTAATCCAAGCTTTACCGTAGCAGGCAGCAGTACTGGTGTTCTTTACCAATGGCAGATAAGCAATGATGGTGGTACCACATGGACAAGTATTCCGGGAGCAACATTTGCAACATATACAATAACCGCTGCAACAGTTACGGCTAACAATAGCAGGTATCGTTGTCTGTTATCAAATGCAACCTGTACTGTTCCGGCTACCTCTACCATGGCTCTGTTAACTGTTCGTCAATTGCCAACGGTTAGTTTAGCAGCTGTGCCAATATCAGCTCTGTTACCCGGTCAAACAACAACTCTTGTAGCGACACCAAGTGCATCAGCCGGGGGCACATTAACAAGAACATGGGTAAAAGATGGAGTTGGATTCGCCAATACAGCCAATACATATGTAGCCAATATTAACCGGTTGGGTACTTACCGTGTAACAATACAGGAAACATTTGCCGGTGGTCTTACCTGTTCCAACCAATCAGCTTTAGTTACTATTTCTGCTGCCATAAGTAACAGGGTATTCATTTTCCCAAGCCCAAACGACGGTCAGTTTACCGTTTCCTATTATAATCTTGGTGGTACCAGCACCACAAGAACAGTAACGGTGTATGACTCAAAAGGAGCAAAAATTTATAATGCAAAATTCCCTGTTACCGGATTTTATACGTTACTGCCTGTTGACCTCCGCCCTGCACAAAGAGGAATATATTATGTAGTAATAGGTGATGATACCGGTAAGAGAATGGCCGAAGGAAAAGTGATGGTGAACTGGTAATATTATTCCGAAGAAATAGTAATCCCATCTGCTAATTGGCGGATGGGATTTTTTTTACCCGCCATAGCTTTAGCGAAGGCGGGTTTTCAAATCTGCGAACTTTTAATAGCAACGTGAAATGCAAAATATTCTTTTGTATTCTTTGCGCCGCCGTTCCTTTGCGCCTTTGCGAGAAATGTATTCGTTTCGTTGCGTCTTTGTTCCTTTGTGTCTTTGTGAGAAATGTACTCGTTTCGTTGCGTCTTTACGAGAAATGTATTCGTTTCGTTGCGTCTTTGCTCCTTTGCGTCTTTGCGAGAAATGTATTCCTTTCGCCTTTGTCAGAAACGTATTGACTGTTTTATAGCAAATCAATTGCAATAATTAACCAACCTTTCTTTAACCTTGTGTAAGAAAAAAAATGGGAAGGGTTCGCACCATATTATCAAAACCAGTTCTATGGGCGGCGGCAAGATTTTCTTCCAGGCCAAACCGGGAAAGAATTTTTGAAGCACTCACAAAACTATCTGCTTCAATCATCGAGCATCCCGGCAAAAAAGGATTAGTAATTCCCTTTGAACATCATGCTGGTAAATTTATCATCTTCTCCGACCAGCATAAAGGCAACCGGAATGGTGCAGATGATTTTAAACAGGCAGAAACTAATTACCTGGAAGCATTAAATTATTACAGCAGTAATGATTTTTGTTTTATCAACCTTGGCGATAGCGAAGAACTATGGGAAAACAGTATCTGGAAAGTAAAGAAAAATAACAAAGCTACTTTTGAAGCAGAGAAAAAATTCCTTGCCCATAACAACTATGTAAAAATATATGGCAACCATGACCTGTACTGGAACACCGGCCTCTGGGCCTACTGGCACCTGAAAAGTATGTTTGGTGAAAAAGTAAAAGTGTATGAAGGAGTAATTTTGCAGTGTGCAGTTGGCGAACACTAAGGATAATAAGCCATTCACTATTGACTATTCCCCATTGACTATCTTCCTTACCCACGGCCATCAGGGGGATGCGCAAAGCGATGGTAATTGGTTCAGCAAATTTTTTGTGACGTATATATGGGCCCCGCTGCAATCCTTGTTGCGCATTAATCCCAATACACCAGCATACAATAATGAAAAGAAAACATTGCACAATCATATTATGTATGAATGGTCGGCAGAGCAAAAAGATATGCTGCTGATAACCGGCCACACTCATCAACCAGTGTTTGCATCGCTTACACACCTGGAGAGATTATATAAACAACTGCAGTTTGCCGGGCAGGATAAAGATGAAGAAGCTATTAAAGAAGTGAAGACAGAAATATTAATACGGGAAAGAGAATTTACTGCCGTGTCGGTTGACTATATGAATATGAAACCTTCTTATTTTAATACGGGTTGTTGTTGTTTTAGGGATGGCGATATTACCGGAATTGAAATTGCAGAGGGTTTTATTAGACTTATTAAATGGTCGGACGAGAAGGGGAGAGAAGTGTTGGAGGAGAGGGGGTTGGAAGAATTGGTGTAGCTTTCAGGGATTAGTGCAGGTGAGAAAGAAATGTTCAAAGGCGATGTCTCGGCCAGTAGTAGCTTATACTTAAATGACTTTAAAGGCCGGACTCGCCTTATTATGGACGAAGTGTTTAATTAGGAATTTATTAATAGTGCCTTTATATCGAACTTAGCCTTCTTACTCCCAGTTCCAAAGAACTATACACCATTCAGTATTATCTGATGAAAAATACCTGTTGATTTCTGTAAAGCCTATCCTTTTATGTGCATTTAACGAACGCATATTTTTTGCATCAATTTCTGTTATTGCAAAATCATATTTTCCTTTAAATTGATTTTTATAGGCACTATAACAGTTATCCAAAATCCCCTGACCTCTGTATTGTTTGGCAACACAAACCTGACCCACAACAATGTAATTATAGCTTGCAATTATTTTACCTTTAAATAAGATGCTGTTAAACGTATCAAACATTGGAATAAGAACAGGTAAATCTGATTTTGATTGCTCAGTCATTGCAAGCAGGTATGCAATAATTTTGTTTTTATCTTTTGCAATTATGAATTTTTCAATATCATTAAGCTTTTTAAGCTGGTCATAACTGTGAACTACCGTTACAAAACCCTGGCTTTTTATTTCTTTTTTAGTTAAAAATTCTGACAGATTAATTTTTTGTAATGCTAAAATTCCGACTAAATCTTCTTTTGTTTCTGATGTAACATAATCTATCATCTAAAAACATTTTAGTGTTGCTCCCCGGCGATGCCAGGTATTATGTTTGTTTTTCAAAGCGACTTATTTCAAATTTAATTCATCATTAAATGAAAAGTAGTATGAAAAAGGCCCTCATAGAGAGGAGCTTTCTCTTAAAATCCTTTTTTCTTCCAGGTTTTATTATCCCGGTTCCATTCGGGCAATTTTTTATCAGGTTCAGGATCACTTTTTTGCACTGTTGTTGATTTTATTTCGGTATTTCCTGGTTTAGCTCACCTCATCAGCAATACGAATTTATGATAACTTCCTCTGTTTATGTGGTTGGTGTGGAGTTTTGTGATTGAAGGTTTCTATAATTTAAACACCAATAACGGCGTAAAAAGTAAATTTATGTAGTACCATTAATAAACATATAACCCCATTGATGTAAGGTTGGGGCCGTTCAAACCGCTTTACATAGGAACCCCATGTTAGCTGTAGTTTTATTTCCCATATCGTGTTGTATCAATAGTTGCAACTTCATAACCTAACATTCCAAAAGTATCATTGTCTGGGGACATTGTATAATGTGTGCTGTTTATTTTAGCTGCATTAACCCTAAGTGCTGTCCTTATTTTATTTTCAATGTTACCTGTCATATCTATTAGGTAACAATTGTTTAATTCGTAAATTATATCTTGGACTTTCCCTTTAATATGAATTCTGTTCAAAAAATGTAAGTTTACGACAGGTATTTGCACTTTTTGTGAATCCCATATGAGTTTTTCCTCGTTAATATTTTCTACACAGAACAAAATTGAATATTGACAATTCAAAGAGAGCATTCTTTCATAGCATTTTAAAATTGAATCGTTGTCAAAACTGCCTGCTTTGCATTCGAAATAGGCAAGATTTGTGTCTCTAAGTACCACCAAAGAATCAAAATCACCTGAATCAGTTCCTGTCGAATTTCTCATTATATCTCTTACAGTCACTCCAAATGACGCAGAAAATGCTGCAAATTTTTTAATCATTAATTCACCTGCAAACCATTCAAAAGTGTTGTCAAACCGATTGTATTCATTTACAAATTTTGGATGACTCACAAGCCTGATGATTTCATCAGATTTAGCTTCTAATTTTTTGTAGAGATAATTTTTTAGTTCCGTCCTAAACTTACAGTCGTTATAAATATTATATAGAGTTGTCCAAATTTCGTCATATTGATTTTCTTCAGTTAACAAAAGCTTTTCTACAGTGTCAGTTTGAGTAACTTCAAAACCTCTTGATAAAAGGATTTCTCGTACCGAAAAAAGCTCTCTTAAATTTAATTGTCTTGGTGATAATAATGTTGGTGGCATGTTTGGAAAAATTACAGCTATCGTCGGGGCTTTCTGCTGTGCTGGTATTCTGTGTTCCGTCAGCCGACAACTGAAGCCGATTGAAAAACTGAAGATGAAGATAAGAGATACAGTTGAGATTTATTCGGTCAGCCGGATATGGGCTGATAGCGATAAATAGATGAGGATATATTCGTTTGCCAGCATAGCAGAAAACCTCACTGTTGTGTGCAGTTATTCGTTAAGTGACTTTGATTTTTCCTTCTCTGATTTGTCGCATGAATTCTTTCTTTTGAGCCAATGTCATGCCCTCCATCATCTTTGCCATTTTCTCTTTTATGGCTCTGAAAAATGCAACGCTGTCGAAGGTTTTTACCTTTTTAGTTTTCATTTTTTAAAAATTCTAATGGTGAACGAATGTCAATGATGGGATAACCCAATCGGATATTGATTGAATTGAACATTTTTATTTTGTCGAAATTTACGATATGCTTAAAGTTCCAACTAATCAAACAGTCCAACCGATTAACAGATGCTAATGCAATATGGTACGCATCGTTCTCACTTGATTTTCCCAGTGCCTTTTCTGCAATGTAAGTTTGGGTTAAGGCTTCAACTTCATCGTCAATTTCAATGTGTCGTATGCAGTCTGTCGGGATAAGATTTTTAACTCCCTTAATATGTTCAGGTGCAAACTCAAGTTCAGTTTCATTTACTTCTGAGAAAAAAACAAAGAACTCCTTACTAATTATCCTTTCAAATAATTGTTTTGTTGCTTCTTCAAATTCATCGTCATAATAGCCTCCGATAACAGATGTGTCTATATAAATACGCTGTTTCATATCAAAGTAAAGTTAAGAAAAAGGCCAATGGCAATAGCCATTGGCTTTTGAGCCTATTCCCTAAGCTTTTGCTCTTGGTGGAGTTACTCGTTCTGTCAGTATACACCACCTAATGTTATGTAATTACCATTACCTCCTTTGTCAACAATTTTTGTCACACCAGAACCATTGAAGTTTGCTGAATAAAGGTCTGTTCCACTTTGACCAACTACTGTTGATTGTAATGTAAAGAAAACCTTTGTACCGTCAGGTGATAATTGCGGCGGTACATCATCAGAAAATTCTGTATTAGCAGGCAAGGTCAAGTTTATTTTTGTTTGAGTTGTTCCGTCATACTTTGCTGTCCATATTTCAATGTTTGACCCAACGCTTTTATAATAAATTAAAAGATTGAGTTGGGTAGAACCAGAAGGTGTTACAGATAATACACCAGAAGATGTCACACTAAGTCCATTGCCAACGATAACTCCGCCCAATGTTGTTGTTGTCGCAGGTGGTAGGGTATAAGTAGTTGTCTGAGCATTGCTTTCTTTTTACAACTGATTTGGAATAAAGTAATGGAGATAGCAAATAGGGTCAGGACTGCAGAGCCTAATAATAATTTTCTCGTAAAAAGAGGTTTTGATTGATTGTGCCTACTCTTTCAATTTACGGTTTTCGGCTTCCCCGTCGTTGTGTTAATTACATATGATATGTCCAGCAGGAAATTATATGTTGAATGTCGCCGCCGGTGTCAAATGCAATTGCCTACAACAATTAAATATACACCACTCCTTGTACACAAAAGCAGTAATTTTCAGCACAAAACTGTACAAACAAAACCCCTCGTTTTCACGAAGGGCTTTCTCTTAAAATCCTTTTTTCTTCCAGGTATTATTATCCCGGTTCCATTCGGGTAGTTTTTTATCGGGGTCTAATATCACTTCTTTTATTTCACTGGTGGTGGGCACACTAAATGTCCATTCGGCACCACGTTGCCATACTTCTACCGGCAGATTAATTCTTTGTTCTTTACCATTGGTTTCTTTTACCAACACGGTAACAGGCATTACCATTTTTTCTAAATTCTCAATGGTTATATCAGCACCACTGGCTGGTTTTTCATCCTTATATTTTACTTCTTTTACAGTCTGGTCAAGCTTCCAGGTGTTGAGAACCCAGGCTCTCCAAAACCAACTAAGATCTTCGCCGGAAACATTTTCTATGGTATGAAAGAAATCCCACGGTGTTGGATGTTTGAAAGCCCAACGACTCACATATTCCCGGAAGGCTGCATCAAACCGGTCTTTGCCCAGCACTACATTACGAAGAGCATCCAGCATTTGTGCAGGCTTTAGGTAAGCAGCCACGCCAAGATTATCCTGTTGAATAACTTCAGGAACATTATAGAGGCCATCCATTTTTTCTCCAAACGTATATTTCACCATGAAGGATGAATTAGGATCGCCAAAGAAACTGGCTTCTTTAAATTCTCCTTTATTAAAGGCTTCGGTAGAAAGGCCATTGATAAACGTATTAAAGCCTTCATCCATCCATGCATATTTTCTTTCGTTGCTACCCACTATCATCGGGAACCAGGTGTGGCCAAATTCATGATCTGTTACTCCCCATAAACCTGCACCTGAATCGCCATGACTACAGAAAACAATACCGGGATATTCCATACCACCTACAATACCCGCTACATTGGTAGCAGCAGGATAAGGAAACTCAAACCATTTATTAGAATAATGTTCAATAGAACCTTTTACCATTTCGGTAGATCGCTGCCATCCATCTTTTGTAATACTCTCAACAGGATACACACTGATGGCGATTGATTTTTTACCACTTGGTAAATTGATTTTTGCTGCATCCTGCACAAAAGCTTTGCTCGCCGCCCATGCCACATCTCTTGTATTGGTAATTTTAAATTTCCAGGTGCAGTTGGGTTGTTTGGGTCTTGAGTTAGGGTCTGTTACTTCTTTATCACTACGGATGATTACTGTTTTATCACTGTTCTTTGCAGCAGCCCATCTTGTCATTTGTTCGGCAGTATAACATTCCTGCGGATTCGTTAATTCACCAGAGCCAACCACAATTAAATTAGCAGGAGCGGTAACGGTGAAATCAATATCGCCATATTCAAGATAAAACTCTCCTGCCCCGAGGTAGGGTAAAGTATTCCATCCTTGTATATCATCATATACGGCTAAGCGGGGAAACCACTGCGCTACTTCATACACCTGTCCATTTTTTGTTTTTAATCTGCCCATACGGTCGGTGCCATATTCAGGAACAGTAAATTCGAATTTGATGGTAAGCTTTATTTTTCCCCCAGCAGATTTTAATGCCTCCTGCAACCACACTTGCATCCTTGTATCTGATACATTGAATTTTGGATTGAATGTTTTACCATTGTAGTCAACAGCAATAGATTTGATGATATCACCTTCGGTAAATTTTGCATTGGCCCATCTTCCACCGGCTTCTGTGGTGGTGGCCGAGGCACGGGAATCCTTTTTATAAATATTCTGGTCTAATTGAAGCCAGAGAAATTTTAAATTATCCGGGCTGTTGTTAGTGTAATTAATTTCTACATCGCCGCTTACACTGTTTTTTGCTGTATCAAGGGTGCAATTGATTTTATAATCTGCCCGGTTTTGCCAGTACTTTGGTCCGGGCTCGCCACTTGCACTGCGATAATCATTGCCGGGGTAAGGATAAAATTGTGGATTGAAGGCTTCTTTGTTATCATAGTTGGATTGTGCAAACAAACTGATGAACATAAATAAACCTGCAATGCTGAGAACTGATTTCTTCATAAAGTATGTGTGTTTGAGGCTTGAAAGATAATGTAAATGGCTACAAAAGGGCTACCGTTGAAAGGGTATTTGCAATACTTTATAAGAAAGGGTGCCACGGTTTTAAACCGTGGCACCCTTTCTTATAGAAAAAGCGATTCGGCTACAGCAACTGATTCCGGTTTGCCTACATCCACCCACTTATCACCGGTATGGTCATAACCCATGATGCGGTGCTCAGCAGCCAATTTGAGATAAACATCTATTAATGAAAACTTGCCGGTAAAATTATTTTCTTCCATCAACCTGAAAATATCGTACTCAAAAACAACAACACAGCTGTACGCCTTTTCAATCAAAGGAAAATTTGCCATCTCCCCGACACCTGTCCCGATTTTTTCGGGAGGGGTTGAAGATGCTTCGGTTTTTATACTCTTACCGGGGGTTCTTTCTTCCCCTGTTTTGGTATTTCTCCAACCACAAAGACGGCTACTTTCATCAAACAAAAGATACCGGGATGTTTTGCGGTCGGTAACACCAAAAGAAATTAAGGCTTTATTTTTTTCATGAAAAGCCAGCAATTTGCTGATGTCAAGGTTGGTAAGAATATCTACGTTGCAGGTAATAAATCTTTCGCCGGGATTGAACAGGTCTTTTGCTTTTAATAAACCGCCACCGGTATCAAGCAGTTCTTCTCTTTCATCGCTTACTAAAAGATCACTGCTCCAGCCATCATTTTCTACAATCACATCTTCTACTTGTTCAGCAAAATGATGGACATTTACAATAACATCCTTTATTCCGTATTGCTGCAGGTATTCAATATTTCTTTGTAACAGGGTCTTTCCATTCACCAATGCCAAGGGCTTTGGATGTTTATCCGTCCAGGGTTTAAACCTTGTCCCGAGTCCGGCTGAAAAAATCATTGCTTGCATATTCTTCACCGCTGAGAACGAGAGTACACAGAGTAAACGCAGAGGCTCTCTGCGCTACCTCCTTTTCTCATGTTCTCTGCGGTTAAATTGTTGAATAGAGAAGAGGAAGTACAGAGGTGACACAACTAAAGTTCTATCGTGGAAATAAAGTTGGGTTCACCATTATTTTTTTTCAGGCAAAGGATTCAGCCAGTTCTTTTCATCTTGTATAATATGTTTCAATTCAGTCTTCACTTTAAATTTATTTTTTAAATGCCTTGCCATTGCATCAGCAGCATATACACTTCGGTGCTGACCACCGGTGCAGCCAAAACTTATCATCAGGCTTTCAAATCCTCTGTTAATATATTCTTCAACTGATATATCAACAATATCAAAAATACTATTGAGAAATTCAGGCATTTTGGTTTGCTGCTCCAGGAAATCTTTTACTTCTTTATCCCTGCCTGTTTGTGTTTTCATACTATCTACACGGCCGGGATTTAAAATGCCACGGCAATCAAAAACAAACCCGCCGCCATTACCACTATCATCGTCCGGTAATTGTTTGCGATAGGAGAAGCTGCATATTTTAATTACTAAAGGTGTTTGTTCGGTAGCCTGTGTAGGGGTGAATTGCTGAATTATTTCATCAGCCACACACATATCTAGTACCTTTTTAAATTCAGGAACAGAAATGCCCAAACTTTGATTTTGAAAAAAATCCCGGAGATTCCTTAATGCCAGTGGGATGCTGGTAAGAAACTGGGCTTTACGTTCAAACAATCCCCGGAAACCGTATGCACCTAATACCTGTAATATACGCAGCAGTACATAGCCATTGTACTGGCTTTGAAAAATTTTTCTGTCAATAGTATGTCCCAATATGTTTTCGAGGGCATTCATATAGTCTTCGAGTAAATTATATTTCCACTCATCTGGTAAGCTAGCCCTGGCCTGCCATAGTATTGAGGCCACATCATATTGCGGAGCACCCTTCATGCCACCCTGGTAATCTATAAAATGAACACCGCTGTCTTCTGTTACCATGATGTTCCTGCTTTGAAAATCACGGAACATAAAATATTTATATTCTGTATGTGTAAGATAATTACTCAGTGCTTCAAAATCATCAATCAGTTTTTGCTTATCGTATGGCTTGCGCAGGGCATCCAGAAAATAATATTTGAAGTATAGCAAGTCTGCCATAATGGCCTGCTTACCAAATTCTGTACTGGTGAGGCAATAGGTTTTATAGTCAAGCCCTTCATCACCGTTTACCTGCAAAGTGGCTAATGCTTCCAGGCTTTTTTTGAACAAACCATATACATTATCCGTAAAACCATCTTTTTCCAAATGGGTTAATAAAGAAACGTTTCCAAAATCTTCCTGCAGGTAAAATATTTTATCTGCACTTACAGCAAGAATTTCTGGAACAGCGAGATCTTTTTCTTTAAATTGATGGGAGAAATAAATAAAGGTTTCATTTTCCGGGATATTGGCTCCGTAAGTACCGATAACACTACCTTCTTTTCCCTGCCTGTCCGGCAGGCAGGCGTGCAAACGAAAATAACGGCGTTCGCTACCGCTTTGTGGAAGCAAATCCACCAATGCTGGTTCAATACCTTTCCATTGCTTATATAAGGAAGTAATAGATGCTACAAGGTGCTGCATTTGGCAAATGTAGTTAACCGGCTGCAATCATAGGAAGGCATCGCCCAGAGGAGAAAGAGAAAAGGAGAATTGTAGGCTAGTCTCTTTCTCTCCTTTTTGCTCTGTGCGACAAACTCTTTGGCTAACGGGCATTAGTTTTTTAAGCTAAATTTGTGCTATTCTTTAAATTATGAGTTACACTCCCTCCAACAAACCCGATAGCTATCGGGTCAGAATTGTTACTGCCGCCAGTCTTTTTGATGGTCATGATGCTGCTATTAATATTATGCGCCGCATTATGCAAAGCAAAGGCGCAGAAATTATTCATTTGGGCCACAACCGTTCTGTAAAAGAAATTGTAGAAACAGCTATTGAAGAAGATGTGCAGGGAATCGCCATCACCAGTTACCAGGGCGGCCATGTGGAATTTTTTAAATATATGAAAGACCTGCTGGAAGAAAATGGTTGCGGTCATATTAAAATATTTGGCGGCGGCGGCGGTACTATTCTACCCGATGAAGTGGATGAACTGCATAAATATGGCATTACCCGCATTTACTCACCGGACGATGGCCGGCACATGGGGCTTGAAGGAATGATTGAGGATGTAATAAGAACAGCAGCCGCCCCAAACCTCCGCCAGTCGGCGGAAGGGGCTTTAATACCCGATTGGAATGGAAAACTTCCATTAGATGAAGTGAAAGATGTGCGACGAATTGCAAGAATCATTTCACTTGCCGAAAGTGGAGAAGATTACTCTGCTCAATTAAAAGAACTCATTGATCTTTCGGAAACTAGAACCCCCCAGCGGGGGGCAGGGGGGCCTCCTGTATTGGGAATAACGGGCACAGGTGGTGCAGGTAAATCTTCCGTTACTGATGAAATAGTAAGACGGTTTCTTACAAACTTTACCGATAAAACAATTGCTGTTATTTCTGTTGACCCATCAAAGAAGAAAACAGGCGGTGCATTATTAGGCGACAGGATAAGAATGAATGCCATCTCTCATCCAAGGGCTTATATGAGAAGCCTGGCGACGAGAGATGATAATACAGCCCTAAGCAGTGCCATGCAGGAAGCAATTGATATTTGTAAAGCGGCTGGGTTTGATTTTATCGTTCTTGAATCCGCAGGTGTGGGGCAAAGCGATGCTTCTATATTGGATTATTGCGACGTTAGTATGTATGTGATGACACCGGAGTATGGAGCAGCTTCGCAATTAGAAAAAATCAACATGCTTGATTTTGCAGACCTTGTTTGCATTAATAAGTTTGATAAAGCCGGGGCATTGGATGCATTGGCCGATGTAAAGAAACAATACAAGAGAAATCACCAGTTATTTACAGCAAAGGATGAAGACCTGCCCATCGTTGGAACGATGGCGAGTAAATTCAATGATGACGGAGTGAATCATTTGTTTGAACTGCTGCTGAAAAAAATCGAAACAAAAACAAAAGCCAACTTCGGCGAATATCATTTTTCAGAAACTGCAAAGGTTTCACAGGCCGTCATTCCTGCCAACCGGGTTCGTTACTTGTCAGAAATTTCTGAGAATAACCGTGGCTATGATCAATTGGTAAAAGAACAAGCGGCCATTGCGACCAAGCTATATCAACTGAATGGTGTAAAAGAAACCCTGACGGCGGCTAAAGCCCCTTCAGCGGTTATTGAAGAGATAGAAAAACAAATTACTTTTTATACCAATCAACTTACTCCCGTTAGCCGTAAACTAATTACCAACTGGCCGGAAAAAGTAAAAGAATACCAGAAAGAATTTTACGAATACACGGTGAGGGATAAAGTAATTAAACAACCGATGGTGACAAAAAGCCTGAGCGGTACAAAAATTCCTAAAGTTGTTTTGCCTAAGTATAAAGATTGGGGCGATATTTTACAATGGGAGGCACAGGAAAATGTGCCGGGTAGCTTTCCTTTTACAGCTGGTGTTTTTCCATTAAAAAGAGAAGGCGAAGACCCAACAAGAATGTTTGCGGGAGAAGGCGGACCGGAGAGAACTAACAGAAGATTTCACTATGTAAGTGTGGAGCAACCAGCTAAACGATTATCAACGGCATTTGACAGTGTAACATTATATGGAGAGGACCCTGATTCTCGTCCGGATATATATGGAAAGGTTGGTAACAGCGGTGTAAGTATTGCTACGGTTGATGATGCAAAAAAACTGTATAGCGGTTTTGATTTGTGCGACCCGAAGACCTCAGTATCTATGACCATCAATGGCCCTGCTCCGATGATACTTGCCTTCTTTATGAATGCGGCCATTGATCAGCAATGTGAAAAGTATATTCTTGCTAATAATTTAAAAGACGAAGTAAATAAGATCATTGAATCGAAATATAATATTGATGATTTACCAAGATATATTGGAGTCGATGGCAATCCTATTCATCCGAAAGAACTTCCAATACTTTCGGACACTAAGAACCCCC
Organism: Chitinophagaceae bacterium; assembly: GCA_046598205.1. GTDB lineage: Bacteria > Bacteroidota > Bacteroidia > Chitinophagales > Chitinophagaceae > JJ008. Next base: position 19,316 of record JBKJIX010000045.1, on the reverse strand, counting down.
TTTCGGGTTCCCAAGCGGAGCGAAGGGAAGGAACGAAGTTCGGGGGGGCCTTACCTATCGGTAATAATGGTTTAGGTTTACGGTTATTGGGTTTGTCTGGTGCAGATGTATTACCAAAAGAAGTATATGAAGAAATAAAAGCAGAAGCATTAACACAGGTTAGAGGAACAGTACAGGCCGATATTTTAAAAGAAGACCAGGCACAGAATACTTGTATCTTCTCTACAGAGTTTGCTTTGAAGTTGATGGGTGATGTGCAGGAGTATTTTATTAAAGAAAAAATAAGAAACTTTTATTCTGTATCTATAAGCGGTTATCATATTGCAGAAGCAGGAGCTAACCCAATTACTCAATTAGCATTTACCTTATCCAATGGCTTTACTTACGTAGAGTATTATTTAAGCCGTGGAATGAATGTTGATGATTTTGCTCCCAATCTTTCTTTCTTCTTCAGCAATGGAATGGATCCGGAGTATAGTGTAATAGGCCGTGTGGCAAGACGCATTTGGGGAAAGGCTATGAAGTATAAATACAAAGCCAACAAACGGAGCCAGATGCTTAAGTATCATATTCAGACATCTGGAAGAAGTTTGCATGCACAGGAAATTGATTTCAATGATATCAGAACTACGTTGCAGGCATTGTATGCTATCTATGATAATTGTAATTCTCTCCACACCAATGCGTATGACGAAGCAATAACAACACCAACAGAAGAAAGTGTGAGGCGGGCAATGGCGATACAACTAATTATTAATCGGGAACTGGGTACCGCCAAAAATGAGAATCCTAACCAGGGGTCTTTCCTCATTGAAGAACTGACGGACCTTGTTGAAGAAGCTGTATTAAAAGAGTTTGACCGTCTCACCGAAAGGGGAGGAGTGCTCGGTGCAATGGAAAGAATGTATCAGCGAAATAAAATACAGGAGGAAAGTTTGTACTATGAACACCAGAAGCATTCCGGTGAATTGCCATTGATTGGTGTAAATACTTTTCTCAATAAAAAAGGAAGCCCTACCATTTTACCTACGGAAGTTATCCGCAGTACCACCGAAGAAAAACAACAACAGATACAAACTTTGCAGGCTTTCTGGAAGCGGAATGAAGCTAAGAGTGAAAAGGAGTTGAAAGAGCTAAAGAGAGTGGCAATAAATAACGGGAATTTGTTTGAACAGTTAATGGAAACGGTAAAGTATTGTTCGTTGGGGCAAATTACTCATGCACTATATGAAGTGGGTGGGCAGTACAGGAGGAATATGTAAGCGGATAAGCATTTCTTTAAACTGTTTTTTATTGTACAATCTATTTTGTAACTTGCTATTGAATTTAATTTTATGCAACAAGAAGTTGACAGCAGTAAATTTGAAATCCGAACTGAGGAGTATTTCAGGGAAAAAACAAAACAAGCAAAAGGGACTGAAAAATTTTTGGTAGCCCTCGAAATGAGTAAGTATCTTATCGCTGCCCGGGAACATTGTTTGTCTTTTGAAGACCTTAAAAAAGCAGGATTTAAGTTTGCAACCGTATAATTACATTACGCACAAGCCAGATTATTACATTTTCACAACTACAGGTGGTAATGAATACCATTGTTATTTTTTTGATTTCTCTGTATCCTTTAGCGATTATCCTGAGTTAGCACCAATGGTTTTTGGATTTACCTCGAACTAAAAATGCAATCACATAAGGAGAGGGGCTTAGATAAAGGCATAGCAGCAACAGTATCTTCAATAATTAAAAATTTCCTGAATAAACAGTTGAATGTAGTTGTTTATATCTGTGATAATAGTGACAAAAGAGAGAAAGCCCGGTTTCATAAATTTAATCATTGGTTCAGGAATTACAATGATGGCAGTATTATACAGTTAAGTGGTGTTATCCGGGCTGGCAATACCAACATCCTTAATGCACTGCTGATTCATAAGGATAATCCATTGATAAACGACTTCATCGAGGCTTATGAAATACTTACCGGTATCTACACCAAACCGGATGATGAGGAGCTGCAAAACATATTGAATGATGATGGATGGTAGATGAAAAGCCAGTGTTGTAAAACCTGCAGGCTTTCTGGATACGAAACGAAGCTAAGAGTGAAAAGGAGTTGAAAGAGCTAAAGAAAGTGACAATAAATAACGGGAATTTGTTTAAACAGTTAATGGAAACGGTAAACCATTGCTCACTCGGGCAAATTACCCATGCATTATATGAAGTAGGCGGGCAGTATCGCAGAAATATGTAATATCTTCCGCAACTGTTGCGAAACTGTTAATGAGTTTGTTTCATTTTCATTATACCGTAATTTGCAACCTTTGATTTTTCAGGCAATAATTATCTGTATGATCCCAAAAAGGCTTCTTGTTTTTTCTATTCTTCTTTGCATTGGTGTTTCAGGCACAGCACAAAATATTGATTCAACAATAGCCCGTTATGCTGCTGAATATGGCCAGGAACGTACCTATATTCAATACGATAAGTCCGCATATGCCCCCGGAGAAACAGTATGGTTCAAAGCATACCTGATGCTGGGTGTTGCCCCTGCTGCTGATAGCAAAACATTATATACAGATTGGACCGATGATAAGGGTAATCTTCTTTTACACAATGTAAGCCCGGTGGTAGATGCAACCAGCAACGGACAGTTTGATATTCCTGCTGGTTACACCGGTCAGTTCATCCATGTAAAAGCATATACTAAGTGGATGCTCAATTTTGATTCTTCTTTTTTGTATGAAAAAGATATTCGCATTATTACAAAGAATACGAATGCTTCTGCTACTAAGATTTCCATTGTGCCTACGCTGCAGTTTTTTCCTGAAGGTGGTGATGCAATAGCAGGTATCGCCAACAAAATTGCTTTTAAAGTAACCGATCAGTGGGGCAAGCCGGTTAAAATAAAAGGAGTTGTACAAAGCAGTAAAGGAGAAAAGATAGATAGCCTTCGCATTATACACGACGGGATGGGTTATTTTTTTCTTTTGCCCCAGCCTGGTGAAACTTATACGGCTAAATGGTCCGTAAGGACTCCTTCGGAGAAAGACGAAAAAGGTGCTGACTATACAACAGCATTACCTGTCATTAAACCAACAGGTGTTTCATTGCAAGTAACATTGTCAGGCAATAAGAGAACTTTTATTATTGCTGCTGAACCTGATCTCGCCAAAAGGCTGGGTGCCTTGTATATACTTGGTACTATAAACCAGTACCAGGCATTTAAAGTAACAAAAGATATATCATCCGGTTCCGCCAAAGGAGTAATTCCTATTGGAGATCTTCCTTCTGGGATATTGACCATTACCGTTTTTGACGGGCAATGGCAACCACTGGCAGAACGCATTACTTACATTAATAACGATGAGTATCGTTTTAATGCGGAGATGACTGTGGAACATTGGGGATTGAATAAAAGAGCCAGGAATGACATTATGATTACTGTACCCGATAGCCTGCAAGCTAGTTTTGCTGTATCAGTAACAGATGCAGGCATTGAATCTGATAGCAGTGATAATATTGTTTCTCATCTTTTATTAACGGGTGATATAAAAGGACAGGTATTCAATCCGGCCTATTATTTTTCTGCTAATAATGACATAGTAGCACAGCGGCTTGACCTTGTAATGCTTACACATGGGTGGCGGCGTTTTATGTGGGAGGATATAGTAAAAGGTAAATTGCCCAAAATTGTTTATCCTAAAGACAGTGCTTATCTATCCCTTTCCGGAAAAGTGTATGGAGCTACACCTACACAGTTAAGAGATGCTGCCCATATTATTCTTATCATCAGCAAGAAAAAAACTGAGGGAGAAAATAAAATGGTGATGCTGCCTGTTATGCCGAATGGTACTTTCAATGACCCTTCACTTTTTCTTTTTGATACGGCACATATATTTTATAGGCTTTCAAAAGGGTTAAAAGATGCATCAGTAGCATTTATGGAAAATCGGTTACCCGCCATTCGCTACCGCATTCCTGCTATTGGTATTTTTTATAATAAAATAGGTGATACTACAGGCTATAGCCGTCACTTTCAGTTGTCTGATGAAACACTCCGATTATTGAAAGACTTAGAAGGTAAGACGCTGGAGAATGTAATTGTAAAAGCTAAAACAAAATCATCGCTGGAAATAATGGATCAAAAATACTCCTCTGGTTTATTTTCAGGCGGCGACGGATATCAGTTTGATTTAGTGAATGACCCATCAATTGTAGCTTCCCGCAATATTTTTGAATACCTGCAGTCCAAAGTAGCCGGTTTGCAAATTAATACAAGTACAAACCCACCAACCATGACATGGCGGGGAGGATCGCCACAATTGTTTCTGGATGAAGTAGCGATGGATGCTGATTTTGTGTCCTCACTTTCTGTTTCACAAGTTGCTTATATAAAAGTGTTTCGTCCGCCATTTTTTGGTGCTTCCGGAGGCGGTTCGAATGGTGCCATTGCTATTTACACCCGCCGCGGTGGTGATGAAAAAGCTGAACCAGGTAAAGGGCTGGCTAATAACAAGGTGAGTGGATATAGTCCTATTCGCCAATTTTATTCACCCAACTACAGCAGCTTTAGTGCGGCTAATGAAAAAAGAGATTTACGTACTACTTTATACTGGAATCCACAGGTGGCAACAACCCTTTTAAAAAATAAAGTGAAACTTAGTTTTTATAATAACGACGTAAGTAAATCTTTCCGGGTAGTAATTGAAGGAATAACCAAAGACGGACAACTGGTACACCTGGAGCAAATTATGGATTAATTATTTGTGCTTTCTCAATAATGAAAATCTATTACCGTGTTATACCTGTAAGAAATATGTGGCTGAATTGAAACACCTATTTTTTTATAATCTCCGAGGCATATTTTCCGGTGGCCTAATGACTCCACACTTTCATCAATCAATAATGACATGATAATATCAAGTGGTTTATTATGACCATAATCACAGCATTCTCCGGTATAATACCATTTTTTTCTACATTCATCAGTACTACGGTAGTGGCCAACATAACCTTCTTTTCCTGAATTAAAAGCATGACAGTAGGCTCCCGCAAAACAAAGCGAATCAGGATAAAGCAGCTTTGCCGGTTTTAATTTCAGCATGGTGTTTAACAATGATGTATAGTAACTGGTATGATTCGCAGGATATTTTTTAAGGACTGTATTAGCAAATAATGCCGGGTCCATTCTTGCCAGGTTCAAAACATAGATCACTTCTTTTTCAGCAGCCGTCATGTAATTAGCCTTGGTAGCCGTATTGCATTTCAGATATTTTGCATCGTTCCATGCAGTAGAATAACTGGCTAAAGGAGAAGGCGGTGTGGAGGAAGGTGTAGGAATTCTTTCCGATATAAAGGAAGCGAATACTAAAAGGCAAACAAACAAGCTTGGTGGTAAAAGAAATTTCATTGGTTTGAGGTGTCCCATTATACGATGCCAGAATGGTATTATTGTATGAGGGGCTCTAAAAAAATGTGAAATGCTGAAGGTTTAATTTGCCAGGGACTGTTTAGATTTTGGCCGCCGCTTCTTCATCCAACATCCAATAAATATTTCCTTTGAGCGGTTTTACTAATTGCGAAGGGAAAGCTGGCTTTATTATTTTTTTATTAATTACATCAGTAACTACAGCTGCTTTTTCTTTTCCAGCCACTAAAAAAATAATCAGTGCAGCATTATTAATTAATGGAAAAGTGAAGCTGATCCGCCATGTTTGTTTTTCCTCTAACCAAACTTCTTTTATCAATTTTTTTTTCTCTTTCAAAACAGCAGTACCTGGAAATAATGAAGCGGTATGGCCATCATTACCCAAGCCAAGGAGAAGACAATCAAATACTACCTTTTTATTGTTGAAAAACTGTTTGATGATTACTTCATATTCCTTTGCACAATCTTTCGCCGTGCCGTTCACCGGTATAGGAAAAATATTTTTTTCGGGTATTGAAATATGATCTAACAAATTCTCTTTCACCATGCTGTAATTACTGTCCGCATCTGTATGCGGTACAAACCGTTCATCACTCCAAAATAAAAAAACATTTTCCCAGGGAATGTTGCGGTTGAAATCCGGACTTGCCAGTAATTGATATAATCGTTTAGGTGTGTTGCCACCTGAAAGGGCTACTACAAACTTCTCTTTTTTGGCAATACAACGATGGCATTCTGACACAAAGAAATGTGCAGCCGCAATGCTTAGTGCTTCTACATCTTTCCAAATGGTAATACCGGGATTCTTCATCTTATCTTTTTTTTATTTTTATTTTATGCACCCCATTCTCTGGCAATAATGTCCATTCACAACCCTGCTCCTTTATTAATTCCCCGGCGGCTTTTGGCCCCCAGCTTCCCGGTTCATAATTAGGAAACCGTGGCGCCGTTCCTTTTTTCCATGCTTCCATAATTGGAGTTACCACTTTCCATGCTTCTTCTACCTGGTCGGCCCGCATAAATAAAGTAGCATCGCCTTCCAGTACTTCCAGCAATAATGTTTCATAAGCTTCGGGCACTGCTACATTATAACTTTCTTTATAAGTAAAATCCATTTCCACCGGTTTTATTTTCATTTGCACACCGGGTTCTTTTGCATGAAACAATAAAGTAGTTTCCATTTCCGGCTGAATGCTGATGATAAGCTGGTTGGGCCTGGTATCAGTAATTATTTTTTCGCCAAACAAATTATGAGGCACTGGTTTAAATTGAATAACAATCAGTGAAGTTGTTTTCGCCATTGCTTTGCCGGTACGCAGATAAAAAGGAACATTTTTCCAACGCCAGTTATCAATAAATAGTTTTAATGCTACAAATGTTTCGGTGGTTGACTTTGGGTTTACATTCTTTTCTTTCCGGTAAGCCACCTGTTTTTTTCCATCCAATTTTCCTTCACCGTATTGTCCTCTTACAATGTTCTTTGCTACATCAATTTTTGTCAGGGGCCGCAAGGCTTTCAGTACATCCACTTTTTTATTACGTACATCTTCTGCTTCAAAAGTTACTGGTGGTTCCATTGCCACCACACAAAGCAGTTGTAGCAGATGATTTTGTATCATATCCTTCAATGCGCCAGCCTGTTCATAATAACCCCCACGACCACCTACACCGATATGCTCTGCTACCGTTATTTGTACATGCTCTATAAAATTATTGTTCCAGATAGATTCAAATACAATATTGGCAAAGCGAAAAGCCATCAGGTTCTGCACTGTTTCTTTGCCGAGGTAATGGTCAATCCGGTAAATTTGTTTTTCCCTGAATTGTTTGGTGAGCAATTGATTTAATTCTTTCGCTGTTTGCAAATCGCTGCCAAAAGGTTTTTCTACCACTATCCTGTCCATATTTACATCACTGGCTAAATGATGCTGTGCCAGGAGCAGGGAAATTGGTTCTATAAAGCGGGGAGCTACCGAGTAATAAAATAAACGAACTGCTCTGCCGCCCCAGCTTTTATCATTTTGATTTAATAAAAGAGACAGCCGCCGGTAAGTATCTTCTGTGGTAAAATCTCCTTCAAAGAAGAACAGGTGTGCCGCAAATTTTTTCCATTGCTCTTTGGTGGCTTTTCCGTTCCGGGAAAAAGTATTTACTCCTTCCAGCATATAAGCTTCATAGGCTTTCTCTTGCATCTTTTCATAATGGACTCCATAGATGGAAAATTGTTTGGATAAAAATCCACCGGTATAAAGATTAAAAAAGGCAGGGATTAACTTTCTCCAGGCAAGGTCGCCTTTACCACCAAAGATGACAATATTAGCTGATGCAGTTTGTTTGTGATTCATAAATACTTTTTATTTAATTCCATTCCGTGTGAAAACTTCCTGGTTTATCAATTCGTTCATAGGTGTGTGCACCAAAAAAATCCCGTTGCCCTTGTATCAGATTGGCGGGTAACTGTGCAGTGCTGTACCCTGTAAAATATTGTAAGGAAGCTGACAGCGCAGCAATAGGTTGGCTATTTGTTATTGCTAAAGCAATTAATGCAGCCGTGTCATTTTTTAATACTTTCAGTACCGGCACAAAAACAGATGATTGAATAATATTGGTTAACGTGGCATCCTCTTTATAGGCTTTTTGTAAATCATTCAGTAACACAGACCGGATAATACAGCCGCCTTTCCATATTCTGATCACATCTGCTATATTAATAGCATACTTATAAGTAGTGGAAGCTACACTCAGCAATTGCAAACCCTGTGCATACGATAAAAGAAAACCGAAATGCAACGCATCTTTACAAAGTGAGATGAGTTGTTGTTTGTCAACTGCCGTATTACTTTTGTATGCCGGATATTTTGCAGCAGCACTTACCCTGTCATCTTTCATAGCTGAGAGGTATCGCATACTGACAGCCACATCAATAGTCGGCAAAGGTACATTCAGGTCCATAGCACTTTGCGATGTCCACATGCCGGTACCTTTTTGTTTTGCCTTGTCTAATATTACATCTATTAATGGCTGACCTGTTTCTGTATCTTCTTTTTTGAAAACTTCCGCTGTTATTTCTATCAGGAAGGATTGTAGTTCGGTTGTATTCCAATCAGTAAATATTTGTTGGAGTTCTGCATTGGATAACCCACCAATTTTTTTTAAAATGCCATATACTTCGCTGATGAGTTGCATCATCGCATATTCAATTCCATTATGCACCATCTTGGTATAATGACCGGCAGAACCGTTGCCGATAAAAGTAACACACGGTCCATCCTCCGTTTGTGCTGCAATTTTTTCCAGAATATTTTTTAATTCAGCATAACCATCGGCACTACCACCGGGCATCATGCTGGGGCCGAGCCTGGCACCATCTTCACCACCACTTACACCCATGCCGGTAAAATGAATACCGGTTGGTTTTAACCGTTCAATCCTTTTATCTGTATCCGTAAAATGAGAGTTACCGCCATCAATTATAATATCGCCAGGTTGCAGTAATGGGCTTACTTCATCTATCACTGTGTCCACTATTTTTCCGGCAGGTACCAATAGCATTATTCGTCTTGGGGTTTCCAGGCTGTTTACTAATTCCTGCATGTTAGTGGCTACCTGCACCGGTTTGCCAGCACCTTCTTCTGCTAATCTTTTTTGCTGGTCAATGTTTCTGTCGTAGCCACAAACAGCAACGCCTTTATCAGCCATGTTCAGCACCAGGTTGCGGCCCATAGTGCCTAAGCCTATCATTCCAAATTGTGCGGACATAGAAATTTTTTGATGAAGTTACGGTAGAGAGTGTGAACTAAAATATCCGGTTCTTTCCTACAGGTAAATTCAGTTAACTTCGCTTCTTTATTAAAAAAATTATTTTGCGTTTTACAGAGTTCAATTTTCATCCTAACCTGTTGGAAGGTATCGAGGCATCTAATTACGAGAACGCCACACCGGTGCAGGAGCAGGTAATACCGCCGATAATGGCGGGTAAAGATGTGATAGCTTCAGCACAAACCGGTACGGGAAAGACAGCCGCTTTTTTATTACCAGTAATGAGCGGACTTCTTAATAATCATGTGGATGGAAAAGTGGGTGCATTGATCATTGTTCCTACAAGAGAGTTGGCTATCCAGATTTCGCAACACATGGAAGGGTTGTCATATTTTTCACACCTTAGTTCTATTGCAATATATGGTGGTACTGATGCACAGAGCTTTGTGGCCGAGAAAAAAGCATTGCAGATGGGTGCTGATATTATTGTTTGTACTCCCGGTCGTATGATTGCCCACCTGAACATGGGTTATGTGAATATGAAGGGCTTGCAATATTTAGTATTGGATGAAGCAGATAGAATGCTGGATATGGGTTTCCAGGATGATATAAATAAGATATTGCAGGCATTGCCTGCCAAGCGGCAAAATTTATTGTTTTCTGCAACTATGCCCCCAAAAATACGGCAACTGGCAAAAAAGATTTTGCATGAGCCAGTAGAAATTAACATTGCTATTTCCAAACCACCGGAGAAAATTATACAGAAAGCTTATGTGGTATATGAACCGCAGAAGCTTCCGCTGATAAAAAAACTATTAAAAGAAACGCCGTATAAAAATGCCCTCATCTTTTGCAGCCGTAAACAAACGGTGAAGCAACTCACAAAGGAATTGAAACATGGTGGTTTTAATATTGCAGAGATACATAGCGACCTGGAGCAGAACGAAAGAGAAAGTGTATTGAGTGCATTTACTGCGGGTCGTATTCCTGTACTGGTGGCAACAGATATTTTGAGTCGTGGTATTGATATTGATACAATTGATGTAGTCATTAATTATGATGTGCCGGGAGATGGCGAGGATTATGTACATCGTATTGGTCGTACAGCAAGGGCCGATGGGGATGGATCTGCTTTTACATTAATTGGAGAAAAGGAACAGAATAAATTTGCTGCTATAGAACAATTGTTAGAAAAAGAAGTAGAGAAAGCTATTGTGCCTCAGGAGTTAGGAGCCACCCCTTCATATAATCCACGGTTGCGGCATGGCGGTGCAGGGAGCAAACCAAAACGGCCCATTTACCGTCATCAGGGTAGTAGAAAAAAAAATTAATTGTGTAAATTGTAGGATGTTTTTGAAACAGAAAACCAAATCAGGGCAAGTGATACTTGGTATCCTCCTGCTGTTGCTAAGTGCTAACGGTGAGGGGAAAGTTGTGATGAATGTAAAATCGTTACAACTAACAAATACAGGAACTATCACTACTAAATCACCTGTACTTGTAAGAGATACAATGTTACTGCCTGCTAAAAATGATACATCAGATAAAGGCCAGGTAAAAAAGGACTCATTAGTTATTACGGAAATAATTGCATCTCCAGGTAGGTATGACAGGGCTAACCGGCTTTATTATGCTATGATTGATTCAATGGCAAAAACGATTATGGAATTTCCGTTACAGGATTCTGCCGGTCTTCGGTATGCACCTGAATGGGTAGGCACAGCCAATATGGGTTTGCGCCGCCCTAACTACGTCATCATTCATCATACAGCTACTAATAATTGTAACAGTGTGATACAAGAGTTTACTACACCGGGTGGAAGAGAGGCCAGTGCCCACTACCTTATTTGTAAAGATGGAACAGTTTATCATATGCTGAATGATTTGCTGCGTTCGCATCATGCTGGCGACAGCAAATGGGGAAATACTACTGATTTAAATTCCAGCAGCATCGGTATTGAATTAGATAATAACGGTTATCAACCTTTTTCTGAGGAACAAATGGCCAGCTTAACTATATTACTTGGTCGTCTGAAGGATGCTTATAAAATACCTGAAGCAAACTTTATCGGTCATGGTGACATTGCACCTACCAGAAAAATGGATCCAAACTATCTTTTTCCCTGGAAAGAGCTGAGTGAAAAAGGATTTGGCCTATGGTGGGATGATACGACAGATGTGCAGGTGCCAGACAACTTTGATTATTTGATGGGGCTTAGGATTATAGGATATGATATTTCAGCACCGGCTTCGGCAGTTGCGGCATTTAAAAGGCATTTTATGAAAGATAATTCTGGTGGTAATATGAATGCTATGGTGCGAAAAATAATTTATATGCTTTACCGGAGGTATCAGTAACAATTTTCTTTTCAGCATCATTAAACATAGTTACATGAAGAAAGGGTTTATTCTTTTAGCCATTATTGTTATCGCTTACAGTTGCTCTCCGGGTAAGTATGCTGAAAGTAATAAGATATATAAGAAAAAGACCAGGGAGTACGCAAAGCTATTGGCAGAGTATCCGGTGAAAGATTCTGCGGGGTTGCCCTATGCTGCTGATTGGGTGGGTACTACCAATCTTTCCATGCGACGCCCAAATTTTGTTATCATTCACCACACTGCACAAAATAGTTGTGAGCAAACATTAAAAACATTTACCGTAGCCGGTTCAAGAGAAGTAAGTGCCCATTATGTTATTTGTAAAGATGGAACAGTGCATCACATGTTGAATGATTTGCTGAGGGCTCATCATGCAGGAGTGAGTAAGTGGGGAAACACTACCGATTTAAATTCATCCAGTATTGGAATAGAATTAGACAATAACGGATTTGAGCCTTTTGCGGAAGCCCAAATGAATAGTTTAGTGCTGCTGCTTGACCGGTTGAAAAAAGCATATAGTATTCCTGCTTCAAATTTTATAGGGCATGGCGATATAGCTCCCACAAGAAAAAATGACCCTAACTGGCGGTTTCCCTGGAAGCAGTTGTCAGAGAAAGGCTTTGGTAACTGGTATGATGCTGCAACGAATGTAATATTGCCGATAAACTTTAATCATCTGCAAGCCTTACGGATTGTGGGCTTTGATACAAAAGACACCAATGCGGCCATCATAGGATTTAAAAGACATTGGTTACAGGATACTACAAAAGGGTTAAATACTGAACAATTGAAAGTATTGTATCAATTGAGTAAAACATATCAGTAGAGGATATCTGCAACGCATCTGGCCGCTAACAAACTCTCTATTAATTGCAGCAAATTATAAGCGGCCTGATGCATACAAAAGATTTATCTGTCATTTATTCGTTTCTATTTTTTAACTTCATTACTCTAACGATCCATAGCTTGCCGGTTACGACGATAAATAAAAAAGATGACAGCAGAACATCAACGACTGGCAGTTAATGCAACAAAAGAAATTCCACTGGCGCAATGGGGCCCTTATTTAAGTGAACGGCAATGGGGCACTGTAAGGGAAGACTATGGCCCATGGGGCGATGCCTGGAATTATTTTCCTTTTGATCATGCACATAGCCGCACCTACTTATGGGGTGAGGATGGCCTGGCTGGCATCAGCGATTTTTTTGGCAGCCTTTGTTTTGGTATTGCATTATGGAATGGTAAAGATCCTATCCTGAAAGAACGGTTATTTGGGTTAAGCAATCCTGAGGGTAATCACGGCGAAGATGTGAAAGAGCTTTATTATTACCTTGATAATTTACCTACTCACTATTACATGGAATACCTGTACAAGTATCCGCAACAGGAATTTCCGTATGAAAAATTACGAGCAGAAAATAAAAAAAGAAATCGCTTAGAATCAGAATATGAAATACTGGATACCGGTGTGTTTGACGATAATCAGTACTTCGATGTGTTAGTAACCTATGCCAAGCAAAGTGCTCAGGATATTTTTATTAAAATTGATATTACCAACCGCTATAGTAAAGCTGCTGAAATAACCGTGTTGCCAACTTTGTGGTTTTATAACAGGGAAAGCTATAAGAGTTATAAGAAAATGCCAGCCATTGAGCAAATAGATAAAAATACAGTAAGGGCAGAGCATGAAAAAATGGGGGATTACTTTTTTTATTTTCAACCGGCAGATGATTGTTGGTTTACCGATAATAAAACTAATCGGGAGAAATTATTCAGCCAGCCAAATGCAGATATTTTTGTAAAAGATGCTTTTCATGATGCGGTTATTAATAAGGCGAATGTAAAAGAATTAGCTAAGAGAAAGACAGGTACCAAATTTTCTCCGGTGTATACCATGAATATAAATGGTGGTGCTACTAAAACCATTTACTGCCGCTTGAGTAAAGACCTGGTGGATATTCCTTTTTCGCCTTCGTTGAAAAAAGTTTTTGACATACGAAAACAAGAAGCGGATGATTTTTATGCGGCCATTTTACCAAAAGGAATGAGTGATGATATGGCTCGCATACAACGACAAGCATTAGCCGGTGTGCTATGGAGCAAACAGTTTTATCATTTTGATGTGGAGCGATGGTTGAGTAAAGGTGACGGCATTACACCTGCCAATGACGGCAAAAGAAATGGCCGCAATCATGACTGGAAGCATCTAAAAAATCAGGACATCATAATGATGCCAGATAAATGGGAGTATCCCTGGTATGCGGCATGGGACCTGGCTTTTCAATGTATATCAATGGCAGTGGTTGACCCTACGTTTGCCAAGCACCAGTTATTATTAATGATGCGGGAATGGTACATGAAACCTGATGGACAATTGCCTTCTTATGAATGGAACTTCAGCGATGTAAATCCACCAGTGCAGGCATGGGCAGCTATGCAGGTGTATAATATTGAGAAACGAAGAACCGGCGAAGGAGATATAAAGTTTTTGAAAAAGATATTTCAGAAGCTGCTTATCAATTTCACCTGGTGGATAAACCGGAAGGATGTAAATGGTAATAACATTTTTGAAGGTGGATTTCTTGGTCTTGACAATATTGGTGTATTCAACAGAAGCCAGCATTTCACTGGTGAAATACAATTGGAACAAGCCGATGGAACAAGCTGGATGGGAGCTTATGCGTTAGAAATGATGGATATAGCGGTAGAAATTGCTATGCATGATGATGCATTTGAAGATACCGCCACCAAGTTTTTTGAACATTTTGTATTAATTGCTGAATCATTGAATGAACATGGCCTTTGGAATGAAGAAGATAAGTTTTTCTATGATGTGTTGTGTGTAATCGGAGCCGCACCTATTCCGCTGCGTATTCAGTCTATAGTTGGCATTACACCTTTATACGCCGTTTCCACTATCAGTAAGAAAAAAATGGATCATCTTATTGATTTTAAGAAGCGGATAACCTGGTTTGAAAACTACCGGATCAAGAATAATAAATTTTGGCCGAATGAAGAGAGAAGTAAGGATGGTGAAGTGTTATTATCACTGGTCCAAAAGGACAGGTTAATTTCTTTATTAGAAAGGCTGCTGGATGAGGATGAATTTTTATCAGACGGCGGTATCAGGGCTTTATCCAGGTATCATGAAAAAAATCCTTACTCAGTAAAAATGGATGGAGAGACTTATACCATTCAGTATGACCCCGGAGATTCTACATCAGATTTATTTGGAGGCAACTCTAACTGGAGAGGCCCGGTGTGGATGCCGATTAATTTTTTGATCATTCAATCTATCCGCAGTTATGGAGAATTTTATGGCGACAGTTTGCAAATAGAATATCCAACCGGCTCTGGTAATAAAATCAATTTAACACAGGCAGCATTTGAGTTGACCAAAAGAGTAATCAGTTTATTTGAAAGAGATGAAAAGGGTAACAGGAGATTTAACGGGGAATATAGTTGGTTTTATAATCAACCCGGCAATGAACATCTTGTTTTATTCTATGAATATTTTAATGGGGACACCGGTAAAGGCATTGGTGCCAGTCATCAAACAGGATGGACGGCATTGGTGGCAGAGCTTATCAGTGAATATGGAGATAGGGAAGAGAAGCCAGTGGAATGATTTACTACTGTAATTCTCCTACAGCTTCATGATCGTCGTATCGGTCACGCAACTTTAAAAGTTCTGCTTTCATTTGTACCACAATTTTTTGATGTGCTGCTGATTTAATTAAATTCTTTTGTTCCTGCGGGTCGGTTTTCAAATCATATAGCTCCCATTCATTTACCGGGTAGAAATAAATCAGTTTGTAGCGTTCACCTCTTACGCCGAGATGTTGTAACACGGTATGGTTAGAACCGTATTCGTAAAAATGATAGTAAAGATTATGTCGGGGTATAATTTTTTGTTTACCAGTCATGCTGGGTACTAAACTTAGCCCCTGCATAAAAGCAGGAATTTTTATTCCTGCAGCATCCAGCATAGTGGGAGCATAATCTATCGTCTGTGTCATATTGGTATTAACGGAACCGGATTTAATTTTTCCCGGCCATCTCATCAGCATTGGTGCCTGCATGGATACATCATACATCCATCGCTTATCAAACCAACCATTTTCACCGAGGTACATTCCCTGATCGCCGGTATAAATGACAAGTGTATTTTTAGTAATATTGTTTTTATCCAAATAATCCAGAACCCTTCCAACATTTTCATCCACCGAAGCGACACAGGCAAGGTAATCCTGCATATACCACTGGTATTTATATTTCAGCAGCTCTTTTCCTTTCGGCCTTAATTGTTCTAACAGCTTTCCTCTTTCTTCATATATTTTTTTAATAGCACTTCTGTCAGGTTCAGGTATCCGGTTAACGATGGAGTTGTAATAAACAATATCACTGGAATCAGGTTTCAGCCCTGGTATGTCCATTAAATATTTTGGGTCAACTTTTAAGTCACTGCACAGTTTCATATCATGTAGAATGCTCATCGTTTGTAGATTCCAGGCGGTTCCATGCCCGGCAGTATCAAGATAAAGGGTTGACGGTTCAGGAAATGTTTTACTATGATACTCCTGTATATATTTCAACGGAGCTAAAAAATTACGGTGCGGTGCTTTATGATGAATATGAAGTACAAAGGGCTTGCTCCTATCCCGGTTATCTAACCATTTAATTGCTTCATCAGTTATTACGTCTGTTGCATAACCATGATAAGTAGAAGTATCGCCTTGCATTGAAATAATTCTTGGTTCAAAGTATAAGCCTTGTCCTGGTAATATTTTCCAATAATCAAAGCCGGTGGGATAAGTATGTAAATGCCATTTGCCAACAATGGCGGTTTGATAGCCATTTTGCTGAAATATTTTTGGCATGGTGAGTTTGGAAGAATCAAACTGGGTACGATTATCCTTCATTCCATTCTTGTGGGAATGCTGGCCGGTTATCAGCGTTGCTCTTACAGGCCCGCAAATAGAATTGCTTACAAAATTCCTGCTGAACAGGCTGCCTTCTTTGGCGAGGCGGTCAATATTCGGTGTTTTAATAAATTTTTTATTGTAGGCACTGATAGCATCTGCATCATGGTCATCACTCATAATATAGATTATATTTGGTCGCTGTTGCCCCAATGAAATAGAAGATATGAGTAAAGACAAGAATAGTAACCGCATAGTAATTATTTGTATAACCTAAGATATGTAGATTTGAATAATAAATAAACGGATATGGAATTTGGAAGAGTGCTGGAAACAGAATTGAATGGTGTTGACTTCAACCTGCCGCAAGAACCTGCATTTAATAAGCAGGTATTAAAAGGGAAACCTGTAAAAAATCCCAAAGTGTATGTCGGTTGTGCCAAATGGGGCCGAACTGAGTGGGTAGGGAAAATCTATCCACCTAAAACAAAGGAAAAAGATTTTCTGCAACATTATGTGGAGCATTATAATTGCATTGAACTGAACGCAACACATTATAAAGTGTATGGTGAATTGGGAATTAAAAAATGGGCAGAAAAAGCGAAGGATAAGGATTTTCTGTTCTGTCCGAAGATGTATAAAGGAGTTACGCATTTCGGTAGTTTGAAAGGAAAGGATTTTATCTCCAATGAATTTTTAAGAGGTGTTGCTGCTTTTGAAAAACATCTTGGCCCCATTTTCGTGCAAGTAAGTGATAGTTTTTCTCCAAAAAGGGAAGAGGAGTTATTTACTTATTTAAAATCATCGCCAACAGATTTGCAATTCTTTTTAGAAGTCCGCCATCCGGATTGGTTTGCGAAAGAGAGGGATAGAGAAGATATGTTTGAATTTATCAGAGAAAATAATATGGGGGGCGGTGATAACTGATACGGCTGGCAGAAGGGATTGTGCTCATATGCACCTGACGTTGCCAAAAACTTTTATCCGGTATGTAGGCAATAGTTTACATCATACTGATAACACAAGAATAGATGCCTGGATAGAAAGAATGAAATACTGGTTAGATAAAGGAATGGAAGAATTATATTTTTTCATGCACATGCATGATGAAGCAATTTCGCCGGAATTAACCGTTTATCTGATAGATAAAATGAATGCTGCTTGTGGATTGAATTTAATAAAGCCAAAATTTATTGACCTCAATGATTTTCCAAAGTCTAAAAAGAAACTAGGACAAAAAGGGTTGTTTGATTAGCAAGACTGTTTGCTGATGTATATTCTACAGTACAAGTGAGTGACACAAGGGACGATAACCGGAGTTACTACAGATGGTAACCTTATCCTATAACATCCTTTTTTTTTGTAAACTCTGCGCCCCTCTCCTTCAGTAGAGGGGCGCAGAAACTTCTAGATAAAAGAATTTTATCGGGTGAGGTTTAACTCACTTCATATAACTCATCCCATCTTGTAGTATGTCGGTCACTGATAAAATTCTGTTGCATCTTCCAGTTACGTTCTGTACCGGATGCAGCAAACTTCAACACATCATCCCGCTGACTAAAATTTACATTGTCAATCATCTCCATCAGCTTCCATTCACAGTTTTTTGTTTCAGAAAAAAATAAGTTAGCCTGTATAGAATTATCAGGCACAATACCACTGAGCATGACACCAGCCTTTTTGTATTGCGTTCCTTTTTTAAATAATTTGTCCACAATAGCTACTGCTGGTTTTATCAATTGATTGGTAAAAGAAGTGGCAGCAGGTAATGTAACAGAATCGCCGCTGGTAGCTCCCCGAAAATCCACATTATGATTTTCGCCTTTTGCTACTACAAACACACTGATAGTTCTTGCAGCACTATGTTGTCGCCTTAGTTTTTCTGCCGCTCTTGATGTATAAGTGGCAACAGCTTCTTTTATAGATTCAATATCTCCAACCGGGCTGCCAAACATTCTTGTTGTTGCAATCATCTTTTTATTCACCAGTTCTTCTTCCATATCTTTTGCCGGTTCACCTTTTAACTCTTTAATAAGCCGGATACCGGTAACTCCGCCAAGATGTATTTTTCCAAATTCTTCACTCATGCGGCTTAATTGCAAGGCATCGTAAATACAAAAATGTTGTTTTAGTTTCTCCGCATATTGTCTGCCGACTCCCCAAATATCATCCACCGGAGTTTTTAGTAATGCTTCCATTATTTTTTCATCTGTACCCAGCACCACTACACAACCCGTTTTCTTTTTGTCTTTTTTAGATAAACGATTCGCCAGCTTAGCTAATACTTTTGTTGGTGCCACACCGACTGACACTTTAATGCCTGTCCATGTTTCAACTGTTTCTCTTATTTGTTTGGCAAGGGCTTGCAAATCTCCCGGGGGGAAAATACTTAAGTCAATAAATGCTTCATCTACAGAATACACTTCCACATTGTTTTTTCCGAGCATTATGCGCAATGTTTCCATCACCCGCCAGCTCAGGTCTCCATATAAATTATAATTGGAAGAAAATACAGCCACATTATGTTTTTCTATCAATGGCTTCGCCATAAAATAAGGTCCGGCCATTTCCACTCCCAACTTTTTAGCTTCATCACTCCGGGAAATGATACAGCCGTCATTGTTGCTTAGCACAACAACTGGTTTATTATCCAGCTTCGGTTTGAATAACCGTTCGCAGGAACAATAGAAATTATTACAGTCAACGATTGCTTTCATCTGTTGTTGATAAACCCCGATGGCGGCTTTCGCCCCGTCGGCGGTTGAAAAAGAAACTACTATTCGATAATATATTTATCCATCTCTTTATCTTCTAAAAAAATGGAATGAGCTTTTTCA
>JBKJIX010000197.1:0-16415 GCA_046598205.1 Chitinophagaceae bacterium | reverse complement strand
ACCCAACTGCGCCATCACCTTACTTACGGTGCCGCTGATAGGCGCCCTTACCGTAACGGATGATGAAAAGCCCTGTGATGCTCCTAATGCCGATAATTGATTTTGCAAACCTGAACGCTGCGTTTTTAAAGTAGTTAGTTCAGTTTGCACCTGCTGCAATCTTTTTAACGGGGCTGCATTACCTTCCACCAATTCTTTCTGTCTTTTTAATTCAATTTCCGAAAGGGAAATTTGCGCATTTACCTGTTGCAACTGTTGCTGCATTTGTATCAGGTCGGGGTTTACAATAGTTGCAATGGCCTGCCCCTGTCTTACATAAGTGCCGGGCTGTACCAGCAATGTTCTGATTACTCCGCTTAATAAGGGAACTACAAATGCTTTGTTCTGGTTAGGAACAGTAAGCACACCATTTGCTTTAATGGAAGCGGTAAGGTTTTTTTGCTCTATTTGCCCTAATTCTATGCCGATGGTTTTTATTTGCTCTTCGCTAAGAGTGGCTGTATTTTCATTGGCATGTTCTTCAGTGCCTTCTTCATGTGTTTCTTCCTTAGGCGCTTCAGCGCCACTTTTACCGCCACATGAACTGAGCATTACGAATGCTGCAAAGACCGATGTTATTATTACTATTCTTTTCATTCTTTAAGTATTTTAATTGTTGTTGTAATAGTTGAATTGAATGGCTGCCTGGTTATTTTGGTTCATTACTTCAAGGTAGTTTTTACGAATGTCAATAGCCTGTGTTAAAAACTGGCTAAGCTCAGCAAAACTTATTTCACCGCTCTGGTAACTTAATGTAGCCGCTTTAATAATTTCTTCTGACTGCTTCAATCCTGTGCCTTCGTAATACTGTAACATGGTTCTGCTTCTTTCCATATCGGCCAGCATTTGCTGCCGCTGTGTATTGAACTGCTGCGTTTGCCAGGCCAGTTGATTTTGTTGAACATCTGCTTCAGCCTGTGCAGCTTTAATCTTGTTTTTATACGTTCCTTTACCAAATAAAGGGAAAGCTGCCGATACAGAAAATCCGGTGAATGGATCTTTAGTTCCATACAAACGCTGAGAAAAAAAGCGTCCCGAAAACTCCGGCTTATTGCCATTTCGCTGTACATCAATATTTGAAAGGGCAATATTGATATTCTGTTGTTGGAGCATCAATACCGGATGCAACGAATCTCCTGTTAGCAACGGGATATTTATTTTTTCAATACCCTTATTTACCGGTAATAAATATGCATTGCTATCCAGTAACATCATTAATTGTTGCTGTTGCACCAGCATTTCGCTACTTATTTGCTGTAACAATGCCTGAAACTCTTTCAATCTTGCTTCGGCGGCTATTTTATCAAGGCCTGCAGCTTCACCGGTTTTAAAGCGAAGTGCGGCAGCATCAAACATAGAAGTATAAAGACTGTCTAATTTCCTGTACAACACTTGACGGTCCTGCAAATACCAAAGCTGGTAATAAGCGGTTTGCACATCTCTTTTTATCACGGCATTTAATGCGGATGTATTTAGCTGGTAATATTTCAACTGCTGGTTGAAATATTCTTTTCTTGCCTTGTACAATCCCGGCCATGCAATACTTTGCGATACACCTATCTTCAGTATTCCTTTATTATCGCTGGGCCGCAGGTCTTCGTTTTCTGCAAACACACCGGTCTTTGGAATTTCCTTTGCTGTCTTTACAGTTATATCGGCCCGGTTTATTTCCGATTTATTAATGGAATACTGCAGGTTGTTTTGTAAGGCTGTATTAATGGCCGCTCCAATACTTATGCGCTGCGGTGTTTGCTGTGCCTGTAAAGGTGGCGCAATAAACAGTAATAAGAGTAGAGGAGCAACTATAACCGGTTTTATTTTTTTCTCCCTTTTTATCTTACTGTTGAAAAGGATGTACAAACAGGGAAGTACAATCAGGGTTAAAAAAGTAGCCGTTATTAAACCACCTATCACTACGGTTGCCAATGGCTTTTGTACTTCAGCACCTGCACCGGTTGAAAAAGCCATTGGTAAAAAGCCCAATGCTGCAACGCTGGCTGTCATCAGCACAGGTCGCAAACGGATTTTAGTGCCTTCCAGCACCCGTTGAATTACGTCAGTCATGCCATCTTTTTTCAGTTGATTAAAAGTGCTTATCAAAACAATGCCATTTAATACTGCCACACCAAACAAAGCAATAAAACCAATACCTGCTGAAATACTGAATGGCATACCACGGATGAGTAATGCAAATACGCCGCCAATAGCCGACATGGGAATGGCCGTAAAAATCAATGCTGCATATTTCAACGAACCGAAAGTAAAAAACAACAGGCCAAAAATCAGGAGCAATGAAACCGGTACAGCTATGCTTAATCTTTTGGAAGCCTGTGCAAGGTTTTCAAAAGTGCCGCCATAGGTATAATAATAACCCGTAGGTAAGATTTTTTTGGCAGCCAGTTTCTCCTGTATCTCTTCCACCACACTCTTCACATCCCGGCCTCTTACATTAAAGCCAATCACAATTCTTCTTTTTGCATCCTCCCGGCTTATTTGTGCAGGCCCTTCTTTAAATGCAATGGTTGCCACCTGGCTTAAAGGGATTTGATTACCATTAGCTGTTGGTACAAATAAGTTTGCCACATTATCCAACGTAGAACGGTAAGCACTGTCTAACCTGACCACTAAATCAAACTTCCTTTCATTTTCAAAAACCACCCCGGCTGTTTGTCCTGCAAATGCTGTAGTAATGATTTGGTTTACATCTTTTATATTCAACCCATAACCGGCCATCCGTGCCCGGTCGTATTCAATGGTAATCTGTGGCAACCCTGCAGTACGTTCTATTTGTGGTGTGCCAGCGCCTTTAACTGATTGAATAATTTTAGCAACTTGCGGCGCTAAGGCCGCCAGTGTATCTAAGTTTTCACCAAATATTTTAATAGCCACATCCTGTCTAATGCCAGTCATCAATTCATTAAAACGCATCTGGATGGGCTGGCTCGGTTCGGCAACTATGCCGGGAATATCATCTAACTTTTCTTTCATCAGTTCTGCCAGTTCGTAAAAACCTGCTGAGGTTTTCCATTCTTTTTTTGGTTTCAATATCACCATTAAATCTGAGGCTTGCATGGGCATAGGGTCGGTAGCTACATCGGCTGCCCCGGTTTTGCCCACTACCATTTTTACTTCCGGAAATTTCTTTAATATTTTTTCTGCCTGCAAAACTGTTTCCACGGTCTGGCTTAATGAGGAGCCTTGCGGCAAAACAAATTCTATTGCATAATCTCCTTCTTCCAGGGTAGGGATAAACTCGCCGCCAAGCTTATTAAAAATTACAACACTCATTATGAGTAATGCAACAGTTATGGTTACAACAAGACCTTTTACTTTTATAGCTTTTTGTAAAAACGGCTGATAGATTCTTTGGAGAAAATCCATCATCTTATCTGCAATGTTTCTTTTGTGTGTCATTTTTTTTGAAAGAAACAATGCACTCATCATAGGGATATAAGTGAGTGATAAAATCAATGCCCCTAAAATTGCAAAGCCAACTGTTTTAGCCATTGGCCCAAACATTTTTCCTTCAATACCAGTTAATGAAAGAATAGGTATGTAAACAATTAGAATAATAATCTGGCCAAAGGCTGCCGAACTCATCATCCGTTTGGCACTTGCTCCTACAGCCTCATCCATTTGGGGTTGTGTTAGCTTGCCCGTGAGTTTCTTTGCTGCCAGAAAATGTAAAGTTGCTTCCACAATAATTACAGCCCCATCTACTATTAATCCAAAGTCAATTGCACCCAGGCTCATTAAGTTGGCACTTACACCAAATACATTCATCAGCCCCAATGCAAATAGCAAGGATAAGGGAATGGCAGATGCTACTATTAAACCTGCCCGCAGGTTACCCAAAAAAAGTATCAATATAAATATTACAATTAAGGCGCCTTCTATAAGGTTTGTTTCCACCGTATTGATAGCTCTGCTTACGAGTTCTGACCGGTCTAAAAAAGGCTCAATGATCACATCTTCGGGCAACGATTTTTGCACTGATACCATCCGTTCCTTTACACGGGTCACCACATCAGAGCTGTTGGCTCCTTTAAGCATCAGCACTATTCCGCCTACCACTTCCTTTTCACCATTATAGGTCATAGCGCCATATCGTGGCGGTGAGCCAAACTGCACTTTTGCCACATCCTTTATTAATACCGGGATTCCGATACCTGAGCTCTTTACAACAATGTTTTCTATGTCTGCCATGCTTTTCACCATCCCGATACCCCGGATGAAATAAGCATTGGGCTTTCTGTCTATATAAGCACCGCCTGTATTTTCATTGTTATGCTCCAGTGCATCAAAAATTTCAGCAATGGTAACACCCATTGCTTTCAGCCGTTCCGGGTTTATGCTTACTTCATATTGTTTGGTAATACCGCCAAAGCCTGTTACTTCTGCAACACCGCCAATACCTGCCAGTTGCCTCGCCACTATCCAATCCTGCATGGTACGCAGGTCCATGGCAGAATATTTGTCTTCTGCTCCTTTTTTTGGATGAATTACATATTGATAGATTTCACCGAGGCCGGTGGTAACTGGCGCCAGTTCCGGCTTACCCATCCCATCAGGTATTTGGGATTCAGCTTGTTTTAATTTTTCATTAATTAATTGCCGGGCAAAATAAATATTGACATGCTCTTTAAATACAATGGTGATAACACTTAAGCCGAACCTGGAGAAAGAACGCATCTCGGTAATATCCGGCAGGTTGGCCATTGTTTTTTCAATGGGAGAAGTTACAAACTGTTCCACTTCCTGAGCGGCCAATGTAGGAGATTGGGTAATAATCTGCACCTGGTTATCTGTAATATCCGGCAGGGCATCAATGGGCAATTTAGTTGCACTCCATACGCCCCAGATAATGAGTGCCAGCGTCATTAAACCAATGACGAGTTTATTTTTTATGGAGAATGAAATGATTTTATTAAGCATGAAATTGTAATGAAAGATTAATAATTAAATAGACTGATCACTCTCTGGCATAATATTTTACTATCATGCAAGAAGCATCGAACAAATAAAAGATTGTTATTAACTTACTTTGGGAGGCTGCCAGATAGAATAATACACTTCGGTATTAAAGGCAAAATTAGAGAGCCAATGCTTCTCTGATTGAAAGAGAACTTTTACATCCTGAGCTTTGGATAAGCCGGAATAAAATACTGAAGCAGCGCAGCAGGAGCAGGTACAAAAAGGTGTGCATGCTTCTGAATCATGGTTATGCTCCTGGTGATTGGCAGTAGCTGAAATTTCTATTGGGGTCTTTTCATTACACTCATTACCGTCGCTGCACGGAAGGCAGGACATATAAAGCATAAGAAAACCAAGTATGAAAAAGAAAAATTTCATTCAGGCAAATATAAACACAAATACTGAAAGGAAGAAGCCTGCGACATAGTTGCAAAGATTGATGATAAATAGCTGCAAATCAGAAATAAGTACTGACCCCAAATTGAAATCCCGCCAATTTTGATGGCGGATTTCCTAAAATATCTTTTTGCCAGTTATAGCGATAATTAAACCGGAGAACAGTTTGTGCTGTTGGCCGCCAGCTAACAGCAGGGATTATTGAAATAAAATCGTCAGCTATATTTCTGCCGGTAGATTTGAAGTTCCCTTTGTTCCAATCTACATACTCAAATCGAATGGCTGCATTAATAACAGATTGTTCAAACCCCAATACTTTTCTTTTAAATACCGGCTGAACAATATCTATAAAACCACCCTGTTGCTTTTTCCCAAACTGCTCGGTATAAGTATCTGGCACATTCACCGTTACCCAAGCCCATTCTCCGTTAATAAATGTTTTTGATTTTTTAATTGTTGTATTAAAATCAATAGCCATCACATTCACTCTTCTTTTTGTATCAAAGATCAAACCATCATCCTGGTATTTATTGTACACACCGCCCATATAAGAAAGCCCCAACTCCCCTATTTTATTATTTCTTACAGCCACTTTACCTGTTAGCAACGGACTGCCGTTAAAACTTTCTTCAAATCTCTCAGGATTTTCTTTTGTAGCCGGCAGGAAGGTTTTGTTTTCCGTATTCAAAATAATCTTGTCATCAAAGCCATTGGTGAGATAGGCCTCATAACCAAACACCCAATCTTTGCTGTATTTCTTTCCATACAACCCAAAACCTACATTGCTGAAAGTAGCCGGTAACATTTGTGTTGCGGAAACCGGACGGTCAACAAATTCCCATTTAGGCCCATCATGATTTTGATTGAACGCCCCGATTGGATTCATTATAATTCCGCCACGAAGGTTTAATAAAGGGTTAAACTCAAAATCTATTGAAGCAAATTCAATATTGATCTCTTTTGTTCCATCTTCAAATTCTATTTCACTTAAAAATTTTATACGATTGGCAATGGAAGATGATACAAACAATGTTAAACGGCGCATTTGAAACTGGTGACCTTCAGATACTCCATCCTGTTGCAAATACTGGTAATTAGCTTCTGCATATCCGCCTAACGCCACAGGTAATTTACCTGCCTGAAGAAAAGGCCGGTTATAAACCGCATCCATATTTAAAGCAGGCTTAGTGGTGTCCTTTGGAATACGTCTGAGCAATGTCGGGTCTATCTGCCCGATTGCAGATGCACTGATCAACAAAAAAAGTATAAAAACTATTTTCCTCATATTGCTCTCAGGTCAATGAATAATTGATTGTTAGAAACGGTTACCGGGAAATTTCTCAGGTTTCTATCGGCAGGGCCATTCTTTACTGTCCCCTTATTATCAAACTCACTTCCATGTGCTGTGCATTGCAGGTAATCACCGGATGCCTGTAGTTCAGCCCCCTGGTGGGTACATCGCATCCATAAAGCCGAGTATTCCTTTTCATTAAACCTGTAAACACAAATAGGATATTGCAGGGCCTCATTACGAACAATGATAAAAGAACGATAACTTGATTTACTGTTCTCCCTGATAATAAATTCGTTTGTATCAACTGTTAATCCATCCTTACCTAATGCCCCGCTAATGTAACGGGTGGATGTGCAGGAGGATAAAACACCAACCCCTACTGTAGCTGATAAACAAGCTGTACAACTATTTCTTATAAACTTTCTCCTGTCCATTATTAAAGTGATTCAAGGAATTTTATGAGTTGAGCTTTTCCCGCAGCAGTCAGTTGCTGAAACCTTGTTTTGCTTTGTACCCCTTCGCCACCGTGCAGCATAATAGCTTCTTCAATAGTTTTTGCCCTGCCATCATGTAATAAAAAGTATTGCCCACCCTGCGAGTTTTTTGATAAACCCAATCCCCAAAGTGGTGGTGTTTTCCATTCGGCAGTAGTGGCCGAACCTTCAGTGTATCCATCATCCAATCCTGGCCCCATATCATGCAGTAACATATCTGTATAAGGAGAAAAAGTTTTATTGGATAGTGCCGCAATAGAAGAAATACCCGTAGTTAGTTGCGGAGTATGACATTTGGCACAACCAATATTTAAAAAAAGTTGGCGTCCGCTTTGTACATCCGCATCATTCTGATTTCGCTGAACCGGTGCTTTTAATGTTTGCAAATAGAAAACCACATCATTAACGGTTTGAGTTGAAACTTCAGGGTCAATTGATAAACCGCTGTAGGTATCACGAGATTCGAAAACGGAGGTAATACCAATATCCTGGTTGTAGGCGTTGGCTGTCTGTTGCAATAAATCATAGGCCGCTCCTTTTTTTCCAAACCGCCCTATGTACTTTCCATTTTGTGGGATTGCTGCTAAACGTACAGTTGCATAAGATGGAATAGTAAGCCAATTGGGTTTACCTGAAATACCATCTCCATTCGCATCGTTTTCATCTGCCAGTGCAAGTATTGTAGCATCCGGAACAAAATCTAAAAAACCAAGTCCTGTATTAGCCGGGGGCATAAATTTTGAAAAAGTTGCACCTGCCGGTATTTGTTCTGGTTGAAAACCGGGAATAGCCCGATGTTGTAGTTGTGGACCGCCAAGATGAAGGAACTGGTTGCCCGATGCGTTCGTTTGTCCAAATCGGGTTAACATAGTAAAAGGATGCCCTTTCCCATCACCAGCATGGCAACTGCCGCAGGATGTAGCCACAAATATTGGCCCAAGACCAGTTGCCGTTGTAAACACTTCATCATTAAATGCAATATCACCCCGAAGAAAAATTATATTCTGTTCCGGGGTTAATCCGGCAACCGGGCCATCTAATATTTCATCGTCTGCAGGGGTACCGGGTAACAATTTGTTACAGGCAACAACACTGGTTAGCAAGATGATTATGACAATTATTTTTTTCATTATTCAATGCATCTAAACTATTTTTTAGACAAGGCTAAAAATTAGTTTAGTCAAATATAACAATTTCTTTGACCCGGACAAATAAAAAAGGGCAGCTTTCCAGACTGCCCCTTTAAATAATATTCAATAAGTCACTTATTCTTCAGTGCACCCAGGAAAGTCCTTTCAAAACTTACCTGCCAGCTATTGTTCGACATGCGGCTCATATTACCACTAAGCTGGAAACGGTAGCCGATGTTCGCCTTAAAGTTACTGTTGAAGATGAACTGGACTGCGGGTGCCAAATCAAGACAGTATTTCTTGCTGTCCAATGATTTTTCTCCCAACAACTCAGCATAAAGATTCAGGTTCATTTGCTTATAATCAGTGTATTCCTTGGGCAATAATAAATAACCGCCGGACACTGAATAATTGAGGGATTGATAAAGCCGGGTGGGCACATAAATCACTTTGTTATTTCTAGATTTATCCAGCACCTGAGTGTGGCTTAAAGTTCCTGACAAAGCAAACTTGTTCCAGAGTTGTGTAGCGATAATACCTGCTTCGATTCCACTCTTATCCCCCATCAGTGTAATTTCATCATAGTGAAAAGGAGCCTTCGTAGCAGATGCATCAAAAAAAGCCGCCATTCTGAAATGCTTATGAATTTCATCGTTCGATAAAAAGCGATACTTCGCATAGAAATTTACTGACTCGTACCGGAAATTGGGTGTATGCATATTGGCAATAGTACCACCGATATGAAACATCAATTTCTTGCTGATGCCAAACATTATCTGCGGCATGATGCGATGAGAAAACCGATTGTAAATATTATCACTGGTAACAAAATGATCTGTCAGTTTTACACTGATTGAATGAGCAGGCATATTAGAAGCCGGCTCGGTATAAACGTATAACTCCTGCCCGTTTATTCTACTACAAAGGAGAAAAACTATAATGAAAGAAGTAAATTTCATGTGCTTATTTTTGTTTTAATTGGTCACATGGAATTCGCCGTAAATATTCATTACCGGTTGATAGGCTTTACTTATGGCTCATTTCATAAGCGATGTTTATCAATCTCCCAGCATATCTTTTAATGCTTTTTCCAGATCCTTGCCTTCAAGGTCCATTGCTACCATCCGGCCTTCTTTGTCGATCAGGTAGGATGTGGGTAATGCAGATACTCTCCATGTGCTGGCAGTGGGAGTTTCCCAACCACCCGAGTCTATCACCTGCAGCCAGCTTATCTTATCTTTTTTGATAGCTTTCACCCAGGCTTCCTTTTGTTCATCTAATGAAACGCTGTATATCTCAAATCCCTTTTTTTGGAACTTATCATACAGTTTCACCAGCCCTTTATTTGCCACCCTGCATGGTCCGCACCAGGATGCCCAAAAGTCAAGTAACACCACTTTTCCTTTTAAAGAAGAAAGACGGATGGTATCCCCAGCAGCGGATGGCAAAGCAATTTCTGCGGCCATTTGTCCCTGCTTCGGTTGTGCCCCGGCTATTGTAAAAAGAAATATGCTGAAAGAAAAAATGAAAAAATGTTTACGGTTTATCATACGACTTCGCTTTGAGTTAGGTTAATATTGACTACTTCCGTTTGCTACGTCGTACAGGTAGTGTCAAATTTAAAAAGTTTCTCCCCAACAGATGCCGGGGAGAAACTTATACAGTTATCTAAATAGTAACATGGTACACCCTTTCGCCGGCACTTATGCCTTCCTTTGCGCAGGAACTTGCCGCTTTGCCAGTTTGCATGCAACTCATCTTTGTAGCAGCACTATGCTTCTTAAATTGCTTTTCTGTTACAAAGTTCTTATCCACTACGGTAATAGTCTGTTCACCGTTCAATACCTGGTTGTTTGCATTCAGAAAATGAAAATTTTCATTACCAATCTTAATATGCTGGTCTTTTTCAATTTTCGTTTCACTGAAACTGGCTGTCAGCACAAGGCTACCGATGGAGAAACCTGCATCTTCCACCGCATCTTTTAACACATCAATGTCCACCTGTGTACCTGCTTTAAACACCATCGTGAAAGCAGAATTCTTAATGTCAGATTTAATTGATTCGACAAAAGATACTTTCTGCAATGCTTTGTTAATGGCATTGCTGCACATGGCACAGGTAAGGCCCGTGGCCTGTAAGGTTGCTTTTGTAAACTGGGCTTGTGATGGCCCAGCGAAAAGGGCTATTATCAAAATCAATAACAGCTTTTTCATATGCTTAATATGATTTTAATTACTCTGATTTTTTGCAACAATCTTTACCATTATGGCCTTGTTTGGTGCATTTGCCATCTTTACAGCAATCCATTTTTTCGCCATCTTTCTTACAACAGTCTTTACCATTATGGCCTTCTTTGGTGCATTTGCCATCTTTACAGCAATCTGCCTTTGCATCATTATGGTCAGCATCATGATGGTTACAGCTACCGGCACCACTACAGCAAGCTGCTTTCATTTCAGTAGTGCTTCTTTCATACTGGCAGCAGCCGTGGAGTTTATTGTATGCCCCGGAAGTTGCTTTGGCACCCGCATTATCATAACCTACGGTAGCTATCTGCGATTGAATCTTAGCTGCATTGGTAGTGCTGCTTTTATAGGTTACCGTAAGATTTTTAGTATCGGCATCCCAGGTAGCAGATTTTGCTCCTGCATCCTTCGCAGCTTTTTCGATTTTTGTTTTGCACATACCGCAATTACCAGATACTTTAAAAGTCTCGGTTTTTGTTTGAGCAGTAGCTATTGTAGTTATAGCCAGTGATAAGGCAGCAAGGGAAAATATTTTTAATGCTTTCATGATTATTAATTTAAGATTTAAAATTGTTGATTACTAAAATATAAACAATACACTACGTTTAAAAACTACGTAGCAAAAAAGTAAACATTCATCCTCATAAAATTTATAAGGATTGACCCAAAACAGGTCAATCTCAAATCCTGAAAACGTTATTTTGGAGATATGTATCCTGTTCGGATAACAAAGGTGGAGAATGATTATGAAAATGGTGCTGTTCAAAAAAATTCTCAACTGGTGCTACAATGAACCCTGATGGTACAAAAGCAACCGCTTCAAGTGATGGAATTTCAATAGTAGCAAAAGCTACTTTATTCTGATCCTGCTCCAGCTTTACCACTTTTAATTCGTTACGGCAGCAGGCGTTTGATTCATGGGTTTCCATGCCGCACCTTCCGCACACATTTGTTGATGTATCAAAAAGATGAACGGAAACCAGCCGCTTCATGCAGTAATGAGAATTGATTATAACTCCGCTGGTAACTGCAAAGTAGCAAAGGAATGATATGGTGAAAATTATCTTCTTCATGCGGTTATACAAAGATAATAGCAATATCCAATTTAAATAGCTGATTTTTATCAACGGCAAGTATTTGACTATCAATTAACAAAACTCCAATACACCCCCAACCTGAACTGAAGGCCGGGTAAAGCATATCCGGGAGCAACAAGATTGTTGTTGGTAAACCCAAATCCATCCAGGCTTCTGGCAGTGTTCAGGTTTTCGGCCCGGATAAATGCCCTGAATGGCCTGATACGAAAGTGCATATAAGCTGTGAGATCGGGAAGCGGATTTCTGATAATAATGCTATCCTGGTAAAAAAATTGTCCATGAAGAGGTGAGTAACCATCAGCTTTATAGGCGGTGCGATAACGGGCTTCTACACCAAATGCAATATCAAGATTTTTAAATCCGAGATTGCCTTCGTAAGCAAACCGGTTGCGGGTATAAATAACAGGCATATTAACCGGTGCATTTCCTACCACCTGCTGAAAATAAATTTCCGCATGCCAGTTCCATCGTTTACCAAACTTAATGGTTTTTTCCACGGCTACCTGCAACACATTAAATAAAGTATTCTCCTGCTCCAACTGATAGTAGTTTGTTAAGTAGGTATAATTGGTTGCCAGGTAATAATGCCCCGTCAACCTGAACTTGAAGGAAGGTAAAAAGTAGGAAGCAAAAAGATGTGTGTTGTTTTCCTTTTTAAAATCCTTTCCTGTTTTCAAAAAATAAAAACTGCTGCGGCTGTCAAAAATAAACGATGGTGTACGGCTGGTGTTTTCAAAGCCCAGTTGTAACGAACCAATCTTGTTGCCCAGCAACCGTTGCAAACTTATATGAGCCTGGTAGTCGCCTTTATTTATTCCTGTAAAATATAGTTTACCATTCGCCTCTATATCCCAAAGCAGGTTACGGGTCTTGTTCCTGTATTCTGCATGTCCAACCGTATTAACAAAATTCTTTCTGCCGGAAGCAAATTCACCCGATATACTTTGCAGCAATATTCCGAGCTTGATAAACTGCTGTAGGTTTTTTTCATCTGGAAACTGGTATATAGAAAAATCATTAGCAATTATCTTCCAGCTATCTTTTACAATAAAGGTATCAATAGGTCGCCGCAGGCTGGTATCATAATTAGTTTTATAATAAACAGAGTCGCCGAGATAATCCTGAAAAGTGTAGGAATACTGGTCTAACTGGAAAGTATGTTCAAAACGAAGGCGGGGATAAAAAAGAGGAACTACTGTTGAGTCTGTAACAACAGAATCTTTGCGTCCAAAATCATACTGCTGGCGTAGTAATGCTGTAAACTCGCTGTATTTATTTCCAGTGTTAATTCTAGTGGTAAAAAAATTGGAAGAAAAAGGATCATCACCTCCCAACTTAGTTGGAATATTAAACCGGTCTTTATAAACAGGATCTTTCAAATAATTAGCTGCCGGATCCTGCAGACCACCATTCTCTCCAGATTGCATTTTATTACCCACTAAAGCAAAATAATTGGTATAGCGTTTATTAACTGACAGAAACCGGGAAGTAAGTAAATAATTATTGTGGTTGGTTTTTTGGCTTTTAAAAAACCCGGGAGAGTTTACCAACCTGTATTGAAAAGCAGCATTCCAGTTAGGCTTCAGATTTTGGGTATGTATCAATTGAATGATCTGCTCCACCCGGCTGCCTAATTGGTAGTTGAGTTCAGAATAGGGCCTTGTTGTATTAAAGAACCTTATTTTCTCCAGCTTGTATTTATAAATATCGAAAGCATGAAAACCCGGATCGAACCCAGCTGAAAAATTAGGAGAAAATAATAACGATCTTGAAGCATTACCTGTATTGCCCAAATAAATATGCGTACCGGGAATAGGAAACACCTTTGTAAAATCGCCAATGGAAGAATCCAATTTATAGTTGCGGGTAGAATCAAGGTAGCGGAAACTGATAGTGATGGAATCAGCATTCTTATCCCGGTGCTGCAGGCTGTCCGTACTGCCACCGGAGCCACCGCTGCGCATACTGCCACCAACATTCCCCACCCGGCCTCCTATATTTCGGATAACATCCTGGGAAGAAACATTGCCTGCCCAAAAAAGGCAGCAGGTTAGCAGTAAGTATGTGGCTCTTTTTACCAGGAAAAGAAAGTTGAGTGAATAAAAACCTTTTATAAAACAACCCGGCAAAGGTACTACTTCGCTATTGCAGCATTGCAGTACACACTGTATTATTCAGCATTAGAATTGTTACTACTTTGCTAATTTATACACCAAAGTTTTAACGGAGGTGTAAGCTACGTCGTACACAGTAATTAAATAGCAGCTACAAGTTCTTTAAAGATAGTAGCCAGTTTTGGTTCGGCATGTTTGGCTGCTTCCAGTACTTCTTCATGGGTAATGATATTATTGTCTTCCCTGATGCCTACATCTGTAATCACACTCATGGCAAACACCTGCATGCCTGCATGATTAGCCACAATACTTTCCTGCACGGTACTCATCCCTACTACATCGGCACCAAGCACATGAATCATTTTATATTCGGCCCTTGTTTCAAAGGTAGGCCCTGTTACGGCGAGGTAAACACCTTCCTTCACATCAAAGTTGTGCGCCGTTGCAATAGCTTTTGCTTTATCAATCAACTCTTTTTTATATGGCTCACTCATGTCGGGAAAACGGGGGCCAAATTCTGCAATATTCTTTCCTATCAGCGGATTGGGAGTAAACTGGCTGATATGATCTTTTATAATCATTATATCACCCACTTTATAAGAAGGGTTAACGCCACCTGCTGCATTGGACAATAATAATGTTTCAACACCCAACAGTTTCATTACCCTAACCGGAAACACAACGTCCTGTGCTTTATAGCCTTCATAAAAATGAAACCGGCCAGCCATCGCCACCACCGTTTTACCACTCAGCTTGCCAAAAATCAACTTGCCTGTATGTCCTTCAACAGTTGATAAGGGGAAATTGGGAATGTCGCCGTATGCAATTTCCTTTTCCACCGTAATTTCATTTATAAAATTACCCAGGCCACTGCCAAGCACTATGCCTATTGTTGGCGTTTCTTTATACTGTTTCTTCAGAAACTTGACCGACTCGTTAAATTGCTTCAAATTCTTTTTTCCCATAAAATCTAATTGAGTTCCGCCTCC
This sequence comes from Chitinophagaceae bacterium, assembly GCA_046598205.1. GTDB lineage: Bacteria > Bacteroidota > Bacteroidia > Chitinophagales > Chitinophagaceae > JJ008. Next base: position 1,641 of record JBKJIX010000197.1, on the reverse strand, counting down.
GTTTACTTCGGCGGACAAGCTGCAAACGTACAAAAAAATACGAGGCTTAATAATTATAACGGTAGAAATCGCAAAATTCTTCATCGCATAGAAGCTTTTGCAGGCGGGGATTTTTTAGCACATCAATATAATCCATCCATTTGCCATCCACTTTTATTTTACGATATATTAGCCGTATTCCCTGGCTGTAATCCACCCACCAGTTTATATGTCCTGTATACAGAGGTTGAATGGGTTTACCATCCAATTTATGCCAGCCGTAAATAGCAACCCGGTCAGGTCTTGTATCTCTCGAAATTTTTCCGCTGATAACAATATCTTTTTGAATACCGGCAATTAATCCTTTTCTTCCTTTTCGTTGCCCTTCTATAATAAGATGATGTTGCCACATAGTAGGTGTGCTGTCACGAAAAGCATACATCGGTACTGGTTCTAATTTTACACTGGCTGCTTTATAAATATCATCCACCATTTTTCTGGTTGGCAAAAAACAATGAAAGCTGTCTGCAATTTTCTGTGCGGCATTGGGTGTAATATTTATTCTTGCCCACCCGATAGCTATCGGGTCATTATCGTTTCCCACACTTAAATAATCAGGCGATACATAATAAGTGGCTTTGATTTCTTTACCGGTTGATGAATCAGGAATAGTAACATTTACCGCCACAAAACTTTTTAAAAATCCGGGTACATTTCCGGCTAATACTTCCTTTACTACAAATGAATCCCTCGCCGCCCATTTCATGGCTGCTGACTGCTGATAAAACTCATTGCCTGTGATTGTTGATGTTCTTGCCGGCCAGTTCATTTTTTTAGCTGATTGGCAGGAAAAAAGGGATATACAGAATAAAATAAACAGCCGTTGCATGGTGTAAGATACTACATACCGAAAAAACACATTTCCTATTCACCATTCACTATTCACTATCCTTATCTTCGCCACAAATTTTTACTAATGAATCTCCATGAATACCAGGCCAAGGAATTATTAAAAAAATATAACGTTCCTGTACAAGAAGGCTTTGCCTGTACTACGGTGCAGGAAGCAGAAGATGCTTATCGCCAGATAAAGACCCAAACCGGGAGCAAGTTTGCCATTGTAAAAGCACAGATACATGCCGGTGGCCGTGGCAAAGGCACCGTGAAAGAGAACGGCATCAATGGGGTAAAAGTGGCCAAATCGTTGGAGGATATACAGGAATTTGCCAGCAAGCTTTTAGGGGGAACATTAGTTACGATACAAACCGGCCCATCAGGAAAAGTGGTAAACAAAATATTTGTAGCCGCCGATATGTATTATGACGGGCCTAGCGAAAGAAAAGAATTTTATCTCTCTATTTTATTAGACCGTACTAAAGGGCAGAACGTTATCATGTACAGTACCGAAGGCGGAATGAATATTGAAGATGTGGCACATGATACCCCGGAAAAAATATTTAAAGAATGGGTACACCCTTCTGGCGGTTTACAAGGTTTCCAGGCGAGAAAAATTGCTTTCAATCTTGGATTAAGCGGTGAAGCATTTAAGAACTGTGTGAAATTTGTAACCAATCTTTACAATGCTTATGTTGGATTGGATTGTTCCATGCTGGAAATAAATCCGCTCTTCAAAGCATCAGATAATAAAATAATAGCTGTTGA
>JBKJIX010000167.1:0-3585 GCA_046598205.1 Chitinophagaceae bacterium | reverse complement strand
TTATTAACGAATTACCCCCCCCCATTTTTAGTTTAGGAAATATTGTAAATAAGAAGTCGTCTATTTTATGAATGATTTGCATCTAAATTAATTCTTGATTTTAGTTAAAGCTTTCTTGATTCCCTGAATGTTTTAATATTTATGGAATCTTGAAATAGGGTGACCTGTAACACTTAAATATACAAACCACTGGTGAGTTTTGAAAAAATCAATAGCTTGATTTTCTCCTACAGTAATATCACCTTTTTATATTGTCACCTTCTCCATCTTCCCCAACCATCCTTCATCAATGGTTGCTCCCAAGCCAATCACTTCCGGTACTTTCACTACTCCATTTTTCTCATACACAATACCGCCTGTTACCGGGTCTTCTTTAAACATAAGGGCTGTGTCAAAATCAAAATGAACAATCATCGGGCTGCATAAGGCGTAGTGTGCAAAGGCTGTCATGGCGAGTCTTGATTCCAGCATAGCACCCACTTGTAAATGTATATTGGCGGCTTCGGCCATCCTGGCCATTTTCAATGCTTTAAAAATGCCGCCCGACTTTCCGAGTTTGATATTAAAATAATCGCAGGCTTGTAATTGTATCAAACGTTCTGCATCATGTTCATCACCACAACTTTCATCCGCCATAATAGGAATGGGGCTGGCTTTCTTTACTTCGGGCAATCGCATAAAATTCCAACGGGCAATCGGCTCTTCGCAATGCTGAATGTCATATACGGCTAATGCCTGTAATGTTTCAATCGCTTCATCTACTGCCCACCCCTGGTTAGCATCTATACGCAACGGAATTTCATTGCCTACTGCTTCACGGATAGCTTTTATTCGCAGCACATCTGTCTTTCCTATTTTTCCCAGCTTAATTTTAATAGCCGGGTAGCCTGCTGTTTTTATTTTTACCGCATCGGCTGCCATCTGTTGCGGATCGCCAACACTCACAGTATAATCAGTAATGATGGTTTTATTATTTTCTCCGCCAATAAATTTATACAAAGGCAACCCCGCATGTTGCGATGCAATATCATACAAGGCAATATCAAAGGCACTTTTGATACTGCTGTTACCATAAATAATACTATCCATCAGTTTAATGCATTCTTCGATCTGCAACGGATCTTTTCCCTTTAATGCTTTAGCAAAATATTGCCCCACCATAAAACAAGTGTCCTGGCTTTCCCCGTTAATGGGCATATAAGGACTACATTCTCCAAACCCGGTAATACCTTCGGCAGTAATTATTTTTATCAGTACATTTTCTGCTGAATAATCAGTGCCGAGGGAAGTGGTAAAAGGTTCTATCAGCGGAATAGAAAGTTTGTATAATTCAACCTGGCGGATGGTAAGATGATTGCTCATAAGTGTGATTGTATCAAGATACTAAAGGTACTTACTACCATTTTAACACACTTACCCAAATAAACCCACCATTTAAATTTAATGTGGCTTTGTTTTTGCCTTTCATTTTATCTTTGTTAAACACCCCTTTGGGGTAATAAGACCACCCTTAGTTATGACCAGAATAATCATCGCCTGTTTTTCAGTATTACTATTGGCTTCCTGCAAAAAAGAAGTAGCTGAACTGCCACCAATCTCAGAAACCGGTGCTGATACCTTTGGTGCAAAAGTGGACGGGGTAATGTGGGTGCCACAGGGTTTTGGCCCTTTTCCGGCTAATAATCTTCTTGCTGCAAAATATAATAGTGCTACCTCCATTCTTCTTATTAATGCGAGAAATTTTTCATCATCGCCCAATGAAACAGAATTTGAGATTCAGCTTACCGGAGTAACCGGACCGGGTACTTATTTACTAAATACTAATACGGCAAGACTCTCCGCATCGAGTTACGGATATTTTTATAAAAACAGGCTAAACCCCGTGGAAGAATGGATGACCACAACTGATTATACCGGCTCTGTAACTATTACAAAATTGGATGTGGCTAATTTGATTGTATCCGGCAGTTTCCAGTTTGAAGCGGTAAGCACTAATACTCCTCCAACTATTAAAAGTATTACAGAAGGACGGTTTGATATAAAAATAAAATAAGGTTTGTATCAGAAAACAATGCGGATACCGCCGCTGAACATAGCCACCAACGGGGCATTGCTGTTTACAAAAATATACTTGCTCGGATAATTGGTAGTAGGCACCCACACTTTTCCTTCACTATAAAAATACATATCACCACCAATAGGAACTTCCCAACCTAAACCAATATCAAGTGTCAACCTTTTGAAGTTGGCTGTGCCGCTGAGAACAGGAGCAGCATACAATGCTGTATCAATGCTTGCGGAATGACTATTGTCTACCCGGCCAAGTAATAAACCAAAGCCGGCATTGCTGTACAGGTTCCAACCTTTTTCAATGTCCGGGGTTCCCCTTAAGTATTTTTTCCAGCCAATGGATAAATGTTTTAGCCGCATCTTACCTGTATTGGTATAATTGATTTGCTGCGGTGTTGTTTGCAGCGATTGGGCAACGGCGGTAATATTGTTTTTATATCGACCCGGGCTGTAATAGGCAAAGGATACATACACACCGTTCTTAGGAGTAATGTGAAATTGGGCTTGTGTGGTATGGCCTGCAGCCCAGTATCGTTGTTGTTGCTTAAAATTTCGCTGAATGCCGGCATCGGTGGCCAGGCTGAAACGGGGGTCCTGTGCAAATGCTGCTATGCAAAACAGGGCAAATAAAAATGTTATGGTTACTTGTCTGTTCAAAAATATTTTATCTGCAATGTTACACAATTAATTGGTTGCTTAAAATAAGTAAGCCATCCCGGGTGTATCATTATCGGGATGGCTTATAAAATGAAAATGCTTTATTTTATCAGTTTTAATTCCTTAATAATATTAGCACCACCACCTAATTTATCAATACACCATAGCACATAGCGGATGTCGACACAGATAGTGCGGTTCAAATCTTTATCAAAAGCCAGTTTATGGCTAAGGGCTTCATAGTTACCATCAAAAGCAAGGCCGATTAATTCGCCATTCTTATTAATAACAGGTGATCCGGAATTGCCCCCGGTGATGTCATTGGTAGTAATAAAGCCTATCACCAGGTCTTTTCTGGTGGGATCCATATACTGACCAAAATCTTTTTTCTTTAGCAATTCAATTTGTTTAGCGGGCAAATCAAATTCATAATCGCCGGCTTTATATTTTTCCAGCAATCCTTTGGATGTGGTTACATAATCATAAAAGACCGCATCTCTTGGGCGGTATGATTTTACTGCACCATAGCTTACCCGCATGGTAAACGTAGCATCCGGGTACATCATCTTTGCTTTTACCGGGTCCATTTCCATGATGCCTTTTAAATACAATCTTCCCATTTCTGCATTCTTAGTATTGAACTGCTGGGAGTAAGGGGCATACTTCGTTGTATAATTGGTGAAGAAAGTACTGGCATGTGCAAATGCCGGATCGCTTTGTAATGTAACTGCATCAGGGTTAGCAACAAATGCTTTCCATTTAGCATCATCAAAGATCATTGTTTTGCTAAACACATCTGCTGCATATTTTTTATAGGTAGCCTCATCATCCAATGGGCCATAAGTATTTTTAAGTGTG
>JBKJIX010000192.1:0-8534 GCA_046598205.1 Chitinophagaceae bacterium | reverse complement strand
ACTGATGAACAAAAAGCCATGTGCCAAGATGCTATCAACCGCTGGTGGTGGCCATCGCTGATGATGTTTGGTCCAAAAGACAGCGAAAGCACTAACAGCGATCAGAGTATGAAATGGAAAATAAAAAGGAAAACCAATGATGAATTGCGACAGCAGTTTGTAGATATGGCGGCAGGGCAGGTAAAAGTTTTAGGCATGACATTGCCCGATTCGGAATTGAAATGGAATGAAAAAAGAAGTCATTACGATTTTGGTGAAATAGACTGGAATGAATTCTGGAATGTGGTAAAAGGAAATGGCCCCTGCAATAAACAACGCTTAGAAGCAAGACGCAAAGCACATGAAGAAGGACAATGGGTAAGAGAAGCAGCCATGGCATTTGCAGAAAAAAGAAAATTAAAACAACATAAAGCAGCCTGATTATTGATTAATTATTATTGATTATTTCATGGCAACTTATAATCACTTTTACGATTTACCAGTTTATAAAATTTGCAGGGTATTCAGGAAAAAAATTTCTGCAATTTCTGGAAAGTATTTTCCAAAATTTGAAGATTATCATTTAAAGTCACAGGTACTGGATTCCAGCAGATCGGTTACAGCGAATATATCAGAGGGCTTTGGGCGATTTCATCATCAGGAAAACATACAATTTTGTCGTCTTTCAAGAGGTTCTCTTGATGAAAAACTTGAGCATATGATTACAGCTTATGATGAAAAATATATTACGAAGGAGATATTAAATGAAATTAATAAAGATTATAAAGAATGTTTGAAGCAGTTAAACGGATACATTAAATACCTGAAAACAGCTAAAGTCGCAGTTACGAAATAATCAATAATAATTAATAATATTAAATACTAATGAATATTCAAATCAGAAAGTTTTACTACGGTGATATTCCGGAAGAAAAAGGCGGCGGCAGTAATTATCAAACAAAACAAGATGCTGCAAACTGGCCGCTATGGGAAGTATTCATTCGTAGCAAACAGGGCCTCGACCATAAACATGCAGGTAGTCTTCATGCCGCCGATGCCCAAATGGCTATTGAAAATGCAAGGGATGTTTACACCAGGCGAATGGAAGGGATAAGTATCTGGGTGGTAGAAAGTAAATATATTACTGCTTCCAATCCTGAAGAAGCCGGTGAATTGTATGAGCCTGCGGTAGATAAAATATATCGCCATCCAACATTTTATAATTTACCGGATGAAGTAAACCACATGTAGCGGCCTCCCCAAACCCCTCCGCAGGAGGGGCTTTAGTGAACTAAAGCATAAAGCTCCCTAATGTATGAAAGCAGAAATTGATTATCTATTACACCTTGCAGATACCACATTGATTCTTTCACAACGAAACAGTGAATGGTGTGGACATGGACCAATACTGGAACAGGATATTGCTATTACCAATATTTCACTTGACCTGTTAGGGCAGTCAAGAAATTTCTATCAATACGCTGCTTCATTAATTGGCGAAGAGGCCACAGAAGATTCATTAGCTTATTTACGAAAAGAAAGAGAATTTAAAAATTTATTACTGGTTGAGCAACCTAACGGAGATTGGGGGCAAACTATTCTCCGGCAATATTTATACAGCCAGTTTCAGTATTTATTATTTGAGCAATTACAACAGTGTAATGATGAGCAGTTAGCTGCCATCGCCGCCAAATCAATTAAAGAAACGACTTATCATGTTCGCTGGAGCAGCGAATGGGTTATCCGTCTGGGAGATGGCACAGAAGAAAGCCGTAACCGGATGATGAAAGCCATTGATGAGTTATGGAGGTATACCGGTGAAATGTTTAAACCTGCTATATATGAAACGATAGTTGATGTTGCTGCCTTAAAAAAAAGTTGGGAAGAAAAAGTAAACGTCATTTTTACTGAAGCTTCTATTATCCCCCCTTCGGGGGGTGGGGGGGCTGCATTTATGCAGTCAGGCGGTAAAGAAGGAAAACATACTGAACACTTAGGCTATATTCTTACAGAGTTACAATATATGCAAAGAGCTTATCCCGGAGCACAATGGTAGCCACATCAACTATAGAAGAAAAAAAAATCTGGTCCATACTTGAAACAGTAACCGACCCGGAAGTTCCTGTACTTACTGTTACTGATTTAGGAATTATAAGAGATGTAATCCTTCACCCCCCTTTAGGGGATGGGGGCATTGAAGTAATCATCACTCCTACTTATACTGGTTGCCCGGCTATGGACATGATTGCGATGAATATTCGTCTTGCTTTAGCTGAACAGGGATATAAAAATGTAAAAATCACTTCTGTACTTTCTCCGGCGTGGACTACCGACTGGATGAGTGAAGGAGGAAAAAGAAAACTAAAGGAATACGGTATTGCTCCGCCTAATACAGGACAACAGGTATGTAATGACAAATTATTTGCTGAAGCAGAAGCTGTACAATGTCCGCATTGCAACTCACATCACACACATCGCATCAGTGAGTTTGGCAGTACCGCCTGCAAAGCATTATATCAATGTGATGATTGCAAAGAGCCGTTTGATTATTTTAAATGTCATTAGGCACTAAGAGTATTTATCTTCGTTTTATAAATTACTGCTCATGTCTTCCATCCTTTTCGAAATAAAAGATGCTATCGGTTTTATTACACTCAACCGACCTGATAAACTAAACTCATTCAACCGGGAAATGGCTTTGCTGATGCAAGATGCTTTGGATAAATGCAAAGACAAAGCAGTTCGTTGTGTATATATAACCGGTGCTGGCAAAGGGTTCAGTGCCGGGCAGGATCTGGCCGAAGTAGTGGACCCCAACGGACCGGGAATGGGAAGAATACTTTCTGAACATTACAATCCCATCGTAACGAGAATACGAAAATTAGAAAAACCAGTTGTAGCTGCTATTAATGGAGTGGCTGCCGGTGCAGGTGCCAATATTGCTTTATGTTGTGATATAGTTGTTGCTGCGCAGTCGTCTTCTTTTATACAAGCTTTCAGTAAAATAGGTTTGATACCAGACAGTGGAGGAACATTTACTTTACCAAGGCTAATTGGCTGGCAAAAAGCATCTGCATTAATGATGCTTGGAGAAAAAGTATCTGCCGCTGATGCAGAAAGAATGGGAATGATTTATAAAATTTTCCCTGTAGAAACATTTGAAGAAAACGCATTGCTCATTGCCCATAATCTTGCCAAGATGCCCACCAAAGGATTAGCTTATACCAAGCTGGTTTTAAATAATTCCATTATCAATAGCTGGGAAGAACAATTGCAGGATGAAGATATTTTTCAGCAACGGGCGGCCCAAACAGCAGATTATAAAGAAGGTGTTCAGGCATTCCTTGAAAAAAGGCAACCGGATTTTAAGGGGAAATAAATATTTAATGAATAACCCGCCTTCGTCAAGACTATGGCGGGCAAGTAAATCAATTTTCAATGAGCAATGATAAAGACCAGTTAGCCAATTCAGTTGTTACACACATGATGAAGCATGATCTGTTCAGCCAATGGCTGGGTATAGAAGTATTGCAAATAAAAGAAGGTTACAGCAAAATTAAAATGACAGTGCGCAAAGAAATGATAAATGGTTTTGGCATTGCGCATGGCGGCATCGCCTTCTCATTGGGCGACAGTGCTTTTGCATTTGCCTGCAACAACAGGAATGTATTATCTGTTGCATTAGATACATCCATCAATTTTATAAAAACTGTTCATTTGGATGACGTATTGACGGCCGAAGCAAAAGAATTACATAATGGCAAATCAACGGGGCTCTATCATATTAATATCACCAATCAAAAAGACCACTTGGTTGCTCAGTTCAAAGGCCTTTGTTATCGGACCGATAAAAAGTTGATAAGTATATAAGGTAAATAAAGTATCCTCTGTTTATAAACACTTATTGAAATGCCAGAAAGTAACCAATTCGGATTTGAAACACTTGCACTATGGAAGAAGGTGAGAGAATTCAAAAATGAAGTAAGCAAAGAAGCCAGAAAGCTCCCTCCAGAAGAGAAATTCCGGCTTACCGACCAGCTTATAAGGAGTTCCCGGTCCATAAACGCATTAATTTCAGTAGGTCATGGCAGGTTTACATATCCCGACCAGATACATTATTGCGTCCAGTCAAGAGGCTCATTAACTGAAACTATAAACCATTTAATTGATGCGTTAGATGAAGGCTATATTTCTCAGGAAAAATTAAACCATTCAGATTAAAAGGAAAAGAAATTGAACGGCTTCTTAATGGCTATTTGATTTTTCTAAGAAAAAAAAGAGACGAGCAAAAGAAGAAAGGAAATTCAGATCTCTGAACCCTTTATATACTGTATTTACTTTAAATACCCTTACAAACAAATGGTTTACCAATTTAAACATCACATTCCTGTCGTACATGAATCATCCTTCATTCATCCGCAAGCTGCTGTTACAGGCAATGTAATTATTGGAAAAAATTGCTATATCGGTCCGGGTGCAGCATTAAGAGGCGATTGGGGTCAAATCATTATTGAAGACGGTTGCAATGTGCAGGAAAATTGTACTATTCATATGTTCCCCGGAGTAACAGTGTTATTAAAAGAAGGGGCACATATTGGACATGGTGCTATTATTCATGGAGCTACCATTGGAAAAAATTGTTTAGTGGGCATGAATGCCGTAATCATGGATAATGTTCAGTTGGGTGACGAGTGTATTGTTGGTGCTTTATCTTTTATTAAAGAAGGAGAAATAATACCTGCCAGAAGCGTAGTGGTGGGCAACCCCGGAAAAATTGTAAAACAGGTAACTGATGAAATGATAACCTGGAAAACAGAGGGTACAAAGCTTTACCAAGAATTACCGGCTGACTGTTTTAGCAACCTTACCCCCTGCGAACCACTACGGGAAATTACCCCGGAAAGAAAAATTCAGGAGACGGGTTTTCAATACCTTAACTGGAAACAGGTGAAGAAATAGTTTTTTGGAGATAATTAATCTCTTCAAAACAAAGCTGTTACATAAAACTTGTCTTATATTTTCCGAATTTGTAGAATTAATTCTAAAAAAATATTTTCTATCACTTGCAAGTTCTGATTTCATTTTATAGCTTTGTTGTCCCTACCAGAAAATCTGTACCTATTACAAAGACCTCTCATTAATCAGCGTTTAAATGTACGCATCCAACCCTCTTCTGTAAAACCTATATTATCTTTCAAATTATTTTTGAACTAATTTAGTTCAATCCTATACAAAACCATTTTGATTTAATCCGTTTTGGCAATATATAATATTGACCTTTTTATTTTTTAAAATAAACCCTTGAGAACATGAAAAAAAATCTACTTTCCCTAATTGCAATGACATTCACCGGAATGTCTGTGTTTGCCCAATACCCCGACCTTACGGGACCTGGCGGCACTTATAACCTGCAAACCCTGCCCACCGGTAGTTATGTAATTGCCATGGACAATCAAAACCAGGGTTCTGGTGCAGGCACTTTTAACCTTGTAGTAAACAACCGGTCTTTTAATTACATAAGCGGAAATCCCGTTATTACTGCCGTTACCAATACCACTGGAATTTTGGTGGGTATGCAGGTAACAGGCCAGGCAACCATTCCAGCTGGGGCCACCGTAATAGCCGTAACTGCCACCACAGTTACACTTAGTGCTGCACCAACCGGTACACAGAACAATAAAGCCCTTGATTTTGGCAACATTGTATATTCTGGTGCCGATTTTAATCTCAGAGCATATGGCTTGCTTGTTACATTATTGAATAATAATATAAAACTAAAATGGGTTATCAAACCCGGAAAAGTAAAAGATGCCATTGATTTCAGTGTAAATGCAATTCAGATCAAGCCTTCTTCAGGTACCGCTGCCAATTTTAATTTTGCAGCCGGACCGTTTGTTATTTTCCAGCAAGACACGGCTGGTGTGGCAGCCATTGTACAGTCATTTAACGGAGCTGCTTCAGCAGACGATGTTAAAATGTACAAAACAACCGCTACCGTATCTGTGGATGTTCGCTATAATTATTCCATCAACGGAGTGGTTTGGAGACCGAAGGCAGCTATACTGGATGATGGAGGCAATGCCCACATTCATGAATCATATATGATAAATGCCGGTGTCCCTACGAGCAATTATAGCATTGATTTATTTCCAGGCCTTGTTTCAGGTTGTTACACTTTCGCTACGGAGCCGCATAATTCAAGTGCCCCGGATAATGTGATTCAGACAATCGCCGAATTTGTCCGTTTCGGCGGAAATTTTCTGGCAGAATGTGCTGCAGTAAGAACATATGAGCTAAGTGCTTTGGCACGGTTTCAGTCAACCAACGGTTTTGACAATGCTAATGAAAATGGCACCCCGGCTATACTAAATTACACCAATACCGATTTAAGCTATTTCCAGATTAACGGTTATTTTGGTATGGGTGATGAAGGTGGTAGTTTAAAAACTTGGGTAATACCACAAGCTCCGGGAAATGCCCCAACCAATAATTTTCACCATTATACTTCCGGAACAGATAATGGTCGTAATTACACAAATGCCAGCGTATCTAAGCTAGTTCCCTCCTCACAATTAGGTGGGTTGGTTTTTTATCTTGGAAGCCACTCGTATGATGGTACAGCGGATTATGATATTAATGGGCAAAGAATGTATCTGAATGCTTTTTTAACGCCTACAAACCCACAGGGTTCGTTGCATTCTTCAGCAGTAATCAATTGTGGTTTCAACCCCAATCCTATAATTGTCAATACAGGTTCAAATGCCGGCCCTGCTGCTGCATACCCACTTACATTTACTATGTACGAAGATTTGGCTCCGGCTGGTTACAATGCCGGGGATCCTCAATTGGGTAATGTAGTTACCATGACAGCTCCCAATACATACCAGGGTGGTGTTTCTGTTATTACAGCTCCAAATTCTACTGTACCTAAAAACTATATTATTGCTATAAGGTCTAGACTGGGCTGCTTTCAGCCTAAATATGTTGCAGCTTCCTGTATTCCTCCGTTGGCCGTATCTTATATGACATTCTTAGCTGCTCGTAACAATTCGCTGGTAAACTTGAAATGGACAACTATAACAGAGCAAAACAACAAAGGATTCAATATTGAGCGGATGCTGGGCAATGGCAATTGGCAAACCGTTGGTTTTGTAAACAGCCTGGCACCGGGAGGCACCAGTAATGGTGAACTGGCTTATACCTATTCCGATTTTAATATTTTCAAAGGCATTTCACTATACAGGCTGAAGCAGGTTGATTTTGATAACAATGCCAAACTGAGTGAAATAAGAGCTGTAAAAGGGGAGGATCAAAAAGGCGGCAAAGTCAGTGTCTATCCCAATCCTAGTGAGGGAAGAGTAAATGTAGTCTTTGGAAATAGCGGCAATGCTATTCATGATGCATCACTCAATGATATGACGGGCCGAACCGTAAAACAGTGGAACGGGATCACAGCCAATAGTATCCAGATTGATAACCTGGTTCCCGGCATCTACAACCTCAGGGTTATAAACCGTGAAACCGGAGAACAGTCTGTTGAGAAGATTGTTGTCAATAAACGATAATTGCTCATCATTTTTATACCTGAACCCCTCCGCCACAAAGGCCGGAGGGGTTTTTTTGCGGCACCGCATGGAAAGCCGGCCATCCAGAGGATTTTTTTCAGGCCATTCATAAAAAATAATTTACCGGCACTCTAAATAGTCGTAATTTGAATCTTCTTTATATTGAAAAATTTTAAAAAAATGTGTATGAGAAAAAGTCTACCCTTTGTTTTCCTTGTTTTGGGAACCGTTTTACTTACTGCCCCTTCTAATGCCCAACAAGCTGACCGTTTTGCCTACGCTGTCACAGATATACAGCAAGGACCAAACTGGAATTTTTTGCGGAAACTAAACCTGCAGACAGGCGAATACAGCCAGGTATTGCTGAGTGGAAATGATGCCGCAGTACTGGCTTTTGATGCTACTTCAAAAAAACAATTTACTGAGCCGGTAACCAATCAGCTTTACGGCACTGCTGCCAACGCCGCTTTTGCAACTGGTGTTGCTGCTATGGCTTATGATAAAAAGAACAACCGCCTCTATTACACCCCGATGATGATTGATCAGTTGCGGTATATTGACTTAAAAACCATGAAAGTTTTTTATGTAACAGACCAGGTGTTTACCGGTAAACCACAAAAATCCTCTGACCAGGGCAACATCGTTACCCGTATGGTAATTGCTTCTGATGGTAACGGATATGCGATGACCAATGATGGCCGACAACTAATTCAGTTCAGCACCGGTAAAAAACTAACCATAACAGATTTGGGTTCTGTAGTTGATGACCAGGCCAACAAAACAGTTTCTATTCACAGCTCTTGCAGCAGTTACGGTGGCGATATGATTGCTGATGACAATGGCAACCTGTATGTACTTTCTGCCCGCAACAATGTTTTCAAAATTAATATTGAATCAAAAGTAGCTACACATCTTGGCACTATTACCGGTTTGCCAACTAACTACACTGTTAATGCAGCTGCTGTTAATGATGACAATAAAATTGTTGTT
>JBKJIX010000210.1:0-15210 GCA_046598205.1 Chitinophagaceae bacterium | reverse complement strand
ATAGACCGGATGATGCACCAGCTAAAACGTAGTGGCAAATTGGAGAAACTGAATGGCTTGATATTCGGAATTTTTGCTGATATAAAAGATACTGAACGGCCTTTTGGTACACCTATGCAGGAAATGCTCTGGGATATTATTAAAGAATATGATTACCCGGTTTGCTTCGATTTTCCGGTAAGCCATACAGATAAAAATTATGCTTTGAAGGTTGGTGTTGTTCACCGGTTAAAAGTAGGTGGCTCTAAAGTTTTACTGGAAGAACAGTAACTAATAATTAGGGTATAAAATAAATCTACCTCCATTGTTGATTTTATAAAAAGCCAGATCATTCATCGGCTTATCATTGATTGTCATTTTTGAATCCTTCATGATTTTTAAATCCTTATACAGCCAGGAAGAAGTATTGTAGCTGGATCGTTTTTTTGCACCCCTAACGGCTACTTCTAATGACGAAATGTATTTGCCGTCCTTTTTGGAAGTTATCAGGTAAATTACTTGCACATTGGAGCTGTCAGATCTTTTTTTCTCTTCCACCATTAATAATAAATCAAAATTAGTGTTGGAAGTCATTTTCCCAGCCAGGTAATAGCCACGGTTTTTCAGACGGTTATTATTGGTGGAACCAAGAATCGGGGAGAACCATTTTTTTACTTCGATACTGTCAAGACGGCGAAGCTTCCATTCACCTGAATCAATATGTAAGCTGTCCGTTAACTGAATTTCTTCTGTTGATTTCAACATAGACGTATAGGAGGAATCTTCCTGGCCCGATACGTTCAGACAGGTGAAAAGAAAGCAACAAGAAATCAGCCTTTTCATCACACTAAGGTAAATATATGAGCAACGCCTGACAATACCCCAAAAGGAGTATTTTTAACTACTTACTTAACAGGGAATCAAGCTTTTGCTGAAACAAGGGGAAATCAGGCAGGTTATTATGTTTTCCTTTTTCTAACATAATTAATTCAGTTCCAGGCTTTTTTTCAGCCAGCCATTTTGCCTGTTTATAAGGGATTACCCCGTCCCTTGTGCCATGAAAAATAGTGACAGGAGCCTTTATATATTCAAAGTGCTGGTAAGTGGGCAGGGAGTATTTTGTCATCGGCATTACCGGGTACATAAAGAAATAATGCTTTGCCAGAGCATGCATGCTGTAATAAGGGGTTTCTAATATCAGATTTTTACAATCCCTTACCGAAGCCAACTGTGCTGCTATGCCAGTGCCAAGAGATTTGCCATAAATAATGATATGCTCAGCAGAAACCTTTGCGATGGCCATTTTGTAAAGCAGCAGTGCATCGCTATACAAAACCTTTTCATTTCTTTTACCAGTTGATTTGCCATAGCCCGGATAATCCATCATCCATACTTCGTATCCGTTTCGGGTAAAATTGCCGGCATATTTTGCATAGCGGTTTATATTGTTGCGGTTGCCGTGAAAATACAGCACAACACCCTTGCGAACCGAATCCGGAACAGTGAACTGAACAATACTAAGATTTTTTTCAGCTGTAACAGGGAGGTCAATTTCCCGGAAAGGAATATCAAACTGGTACTTATAATCAGCCGGAAGTTTTGTAGGGTGAAAAATAAATTTATCCTGTAAAAAATATAACAAAATACCAATCATAAGATAGACAAGGGCTATTATTTTAAACCATTTCCAGGTTTTTTTTAATCTTGTTTTATTCATAATAAAAACTTTGTAAAGATAAGGTTCTCTTCTTCCTCTCAATGAAATGGAGAGGGTCGGGGTGAGGTGATAAAAAAGGACATGAAAATCATGTCCTTGGCCATAGGGGTAATTATTTTATTGAATAATATTAAAACCGGTTGAAATAATTCTTTATCCTGTACTGTGCATCATTACTTATTTGCTCAAGCATAGATCTCATTATTTCATTTTCTGTTGGTCCAAACTCAGCTCTGCGGTCAATCAGTTCTTTATCCGTTGCACTCAGTGCTCTTGCATCACCGGTGTATGTAGCAAACTCAGTGGTCCAGTTATGAGTGCCGGTGAAATTATCATTCCATAACCAGTGACCATCATTTTCCCTTACATCCACCTGTAATACCGCATTTGATGCGATAGTTCTCCGGGTGCTGGTTATGTTTGCATAAACCCAACCATATTCTTTTACTATCGAGTCCGGGCGGATAACTGCTTCTTTGATTACAATTTCTTTTGACACCTTCCTGGTTATTTTATAATCATTGTAACGGCCAATGTTCATAGTGGCCAACCTCATATCTAGCACCTGGTCAGTTCTGATATGCTGGCTTCTTGCATCCCAGGCGGAATAGAATTTTACAAATTCATTTCCTGAACTATACTGAAGGTTGCGGATCAGCTGGTCATCAAAATTATTACCTCCAACAGTATAAGAACTGTACACATAACCTCCGTATTGCTGCATAGGTAATATAATAACGTTGGTGACAGCATAATCGTATGCCTCATTCATTTTCTGTATGGCATCTCTGTTGCCGGGCTTAAAGCGCAGTGCAGCCTGAAACTCACGGTAAGCATTTTTATAGCTTTGTTTATCCGCAGGATGCCGTGCATCATACCGCTGCATAAACGAAAGCCCTCTGTCAAAACGTATATCACCTGCTTTTTCACTGTATGTAACGAGGTAAGATGAATAATCAACAGGCTTAACAATATTTAAAATAAAAGGTACTTTGTAAATGGCATCGTACATTCTTTGCAGCGATGTGTATTCGTTATACGTCCATTCCCATTTTAATTCATTGGTACTTTCTGCATGGTTGCGGATGCGGCTTGCATGGTCGTTTATAGCATAACGGTAAGAACTCTGGATAATGTTAAGAAGTTTAGCATCATCCGGATCTTTCTGCAATTTTTTTGCAGCCAGTTCCACAGCTTCTGTGTAATTGCCTTTTTCATATAGCTTGCTTGCTGTTTTGCAGGAAAGGGTTAAAACGCTGATGCCGGCAAATAATAAAATGTAGAGTTTTGATTTCATAAACACCTCCTTTTCAGGTTAGATGTTCAAATAATATTCCATATTGCCTGGCGGCGCCTCAATTAGACAATCCTTAACAGTTAACGGGCAATAAACTTAATACAGAAGGATAGACCGTACAAAATTGTGGTACTCATCGAAAGAAGGAAGATTGTTATGGCCGCCACCGTGAATGCGGATAAGGGTTATTATCCGGGGGTTTATCTTTTGCAAAGCCTCGCTGTGGCGAATGGGAATGAGGAGGTCTTTGGTGCCATGAATGATATAGGTATGGCATTTTACTTTCGGTATCCAGAGGTCGGTACGTAAATGAAAACGCAGTACCATCCGAACAGGCAATATTGGCAAAAACCGTTCTATCACCCGTAAAAAATTAAAATAAGGAGCATCCAAAATGAGGTAACGTGGATTATTATCACAGGCCAGTTTGGTGGCAAAGCCACTACCCATACTTCTGCCATACACTATAAGATGGTCTTCCCCGTATTTGTCCTTCAGTTTTTCATAAATGAATTGCATATCACTCAGCATTTCTTTTTCACCCCGTTTGCCGGTGCTTTTGCCAAAGCCACGATAATCTAATAGTATCACATCATAATCATAACGGTAAAAATCTTTAGCATATCTGGCCCAGCCTTTTATGCTTCTTGTGTTGCCATGAAAATAGAGTATTAAACCTTTTGGTTTTTCCCGGTGAAAATGAAGACCATTGATGCGAACGCCAGGTTCAATATCAAAAAAATATTCTTTGAAAGGCACATCATATTTGAACTCAAAATCCTGTTTTAATTTTTCTGGCTTGAATATTAATTTTTCCTGAAAAAAATAAGCAAGAATGGATAGAACTGCAATGCCGATGATGATATACCAGATGAAGGTGGGCAAGTTTTAAGTTTTGGAGTTTAAAAGTTAAGATACCCTTGTTTGAGAAGAACTCAAAACTTAAAAAACTATTATCTGCTTATTATTCTTCCAGCCTTCGTAGCGGTAGCCTTGTTATTTCGCCGATAACGAGAGGAAATTTTTCGACTGTAACATTACTTTGATCAAGGCTAAATCCTTTTTCTTCTGAAAGACTGATTTCTTTCAGCCAAAAATAAAATTTCATGATTATCCTTTCAAGAAAAGGAAGTTCATTATCCTGGCTCAGGTATTTTTCCAGTACAATAAACTGAAAGTCACCCGTTGCTCTGTTTCTTTCTATTGTTTCATACCGGGTAGAAATATTGATCTCCCTCTTTGTTGATAGTTCTTCCACCACCTGCTGAAACAGGATATTGATGCGGGGCTGTATACGAAAGCCCAGTTTAAAATCAACCCGGATAATGTCATTTGGAATTATATGTTCAACCCTGTAATCACAAGTGTATGGATCATCCAGTGTGTCCACATGCACCAGCCAATAGATGTCGGCCCGTTTGGGTTTTTTGCTTAGTATAGAATAAATGATTTTATGCTCAATCTCTTTAGGGTTATCAGCACTGGTCAGGTAAACAAGATGTGTTGCATATTTCGGTACCGATTTATCGCTGCTCAACTCTTGTATTTTGGGAATATAGTGATCAAGCCTTACAAATTCCACATAGCGGTTTTTGATTTTGCGAGCCCTGAACCAGGCATACATGATCAGGAATAAGAAGCCCCCCACAATTAATGCAACATATCCTCCATGCGGAAATTTTTTCAGGTTAGCTACCAGGAAAGCACCTTCGATACAGAAATAAACAATGAGGTATAAATAAATATAAATTGATTTGACTCTTCTTAACACCAGGAAGTTGGCAAACAACAGAGAGGTAGCTATCATACATAAGGTAATGGCAAGGCCATAGGCTGCTTCCATCTGCTTGGACTCTCTGAAATATAAAACAATGCCTACACAACCAAAAAAAAGTAAGGTATTAACTCCGGGAATATATAACTGACCTTTTTCGTTTGATGGATATTTTACTTTCAATTTTGGCCAGAGGTTTAGCCGCATCGCTTCACCAATTAATGTAAACGAGCCGGATATGAGGGCCTGGCTGGCAATGATAGCGGCAGCTGTCGCAATGAAAACACCTGCCATCCGGAACCATTCGGGCATGATACTATAAAAAGGATTCAGTACTGCCGGGTCGTAGGATTTTCCGTTATAGTTAGCCAGTAACCATGCACCCTGCCCAACATAATTAAGAATAAGACAAGTCTTTACAAACATCCAGGAGATACGAATGTTGCCTTTACCGCAATGTCCGAGGTCGCTGTACAGTGCCTCGGCACCCGTAGTGCATAAAAATACAGCGCCTAATATCCAGAAGCCATTTGGATAGTTAGACAGCATTTCAAAGGCATAGTATGGGTTAAGGGCTTTGAAAATATTCAGGTCGTCGAAAAAATGCAGCATCCCCATTGAAGCCAGCATTAAAAACCAAATAGTCATTACCGGGCCAAAAAATTTTCCGATAGAACCTGTACCAAATTGCTGCATCATGAATAGCAGGGTAATAATACCAAGTACGATATATACAATTGTCCAGGTGCTGATATGGCTAAGCGATGGAATTTGTTTTAATCCTTCTATGGCAGAAGTAATAGTAACCGGTGGTGTAATCATTCCATCGGCTATCAGGGCTGCGCCACCAATCATTGCAGCAATGACCAGCCATTTTTTTCGCCTTCGCACCAGGGCGAATAGAGAAAAAATTCCTCCTTCACCTTTATTATCGGCTTTCAGGGTCAGCCACACATATTTAATGGTTGTCTGAATAGTAAGTGTCCATATAATACAGGAAAGGCTGCCAACAATTAATTGTTCGGTTATAATTTTTGTTCCTATGATGGCATTGAATACATAGAGAGGGGAGGTTCCTATATCTCCGAAAATAATACCCAGGGCTACTAATACACCTAAAGGAGTAATTTTTTTTGTATTTACAGACATATTTGCTGCCCGGAGCAGGTTTCTATTGACGGGCTTTTATAAAACGGACACAAATGTATAGTTGGTAAACGGAAAATGAAAATTTGTTTTACCAATAGGGTTAATCGTCTGCAATCCGTTTCAATTTAAGATTAGTTACAGGAGCTACGATCAATGGAAATTTCTCTACCGTTACATTAGCCGCATCCAATCCAAAACCTTTTTCTTCTGAAAGGCTGTGCTCTTTCAGCCAGAAATGAAATTTCATAATTACTCTCTCTGTAAAAGGGAGTTCATTATCCTGACTCAGGTATTTTTCCATTACCATAAATTGGAAGTCGCCAACTGTATTACTGCTGGCCAGGCTTTCATAGCGGCTGATAATGTTTACTTCTTTATTCGCCACCAGGTCTTCCACCACTTTACGGAACATCAGGTTGATTCTTGGTTCCATCCGGAATCCTAACCTGAAATCTACCCTGATAATATCATTGGGAATGATGTGTTCTACTTTATACTCACAGGTATAAGGATCATCCACCGTGTCCACATGTACAAACCAATAGATGTCGGCTCGTTTTGGTTTTCTATTTAATATGGAGTAAATAATTTTATGTTCAATCTCTTTAGGATTATTGGCACTGGTCAGGTAAACAAGGTGGGTGGCATATTTAGGAACGGATTTATCATTACTCAGCTCCTGTATTTTAGGTACATAATGCTCCATCCGTACGAATTCCACATAGCGATTTTTAATTTTTCTGGCTCTGTACCATATATACATGACAAAGAACATTACCATTCCTATCATTAAAGTGATGTAGCCTCCATGTGTAAATTTGACCATCAGGGCAACGAGAAATCCTGTTTCTACTGTCAGGTAAAGCCCAAGGAAAATATAAATCCATAGCGATTTGACACGGTTAAGCACCAGGAAATTAGCAAAAAGTATGGTAGTCATCAGCATGGTTACAATAATCGCCAAACCATAGGCAGCTTCCATGTTGGATGATTTACGGAAGTACAGCACCACACCTACACAACCGGTAAACATCAGCAAGTTAATAGCCGGAATAAACAATTGCCCTTTAGCTTCCGAAGGGTATCTGATTTTTACTTTTGGCCACAGGTTCAGCCGCATGGCTTCACTTATTAATGTATAGGCACCCGAAACCATTGCCTGGCTTGCAATGATGGCGGCACTGGTGGCAATGATTACGCCTGGAATGATGAACCATTGCGGCATCAAATCATAAAAAGCATTAATGTGTAGTGATTTTTTTATCTCATCTGTAATCTGGAGGCCATTCCTGTGTGCCAATAAATAGGCCCCTTGTCCAAAATAGTTTATAAGCAGGCATGTTTTTACATAAAACCAGGAAGTGCGGATATTGCTGCGGCCACAATGGCCTAAATCACTATAAAGAGCTTCGGCACCTGTAGTACAAAGAAACACTGCACCCAGTAACCAAAAACCTCCGGGGTAATTTTTTAAAAACTGAATGGCATAATGCGGACTTAATGCTTTGAAAATAGCCAGGTCATCAAACACATGTATAAGTCCAAGAACCAGCAACATGGTAAACCAGATAAACATGATGGGGCCAAACAACCTGCCAATTGAAGCGGTACCAAACTGCTGCATGAAGAAAAAAAGTGCCAGAATGCTTAGAACAATGATGACAACTGTATTGCTTCCTTCTTCTATTCCCAGATAAGGGAGTTCTTTTAAGCCTTCAATTGCAGAGGTTATAGAAATAGGCGGGGTGATGATGCCATCCGCCAATAGTGCGGCACCGCCAATCATAGCTGGTATAACGAGCCATTTTCTTCGCCGTCTTACCAATGCAAACAAAGCAAAGGTTCCGCCTTCACCTTTGTTGTCGGCCCGTAAAACGAGGATTACGTATTTAATAGTAGTTTGTAAAGTAAGTGTCCAGATAATGCAGGATAGACTTCCAAGAATCAAGTCTTCACTTATAACTCTTCCGTTGGTGATGGCATTGAAAACGTAAAGGGGTGATGTACCAATATCTCCGTAAATAATTCCTAAGGCAATAAGTAATCCTGCGCCGGTGACTCTATTAGTCGGTATTCTCACTTTTGTTGGTTGTTGTTTGGGTCTTTTCTTGTCCGCCGGGATCTTGATTAATGACACAGGCGGATACAGATTGTTTAGCTCTGCTTGAGGTTGCCGACAAAGGTATAAGCAAAAATCAATTCAAACGAACAAACCTTTAAACTTTACCGCTCGTCCTTATCTGCCACCGGGAATAAATTAAGAACTGGCACACAACTAAAGATTCCCGGTCATCGTTCATGTAATACCTAAAAAAACCGCATCAGTGATAAAATATCAGGCCCGGTTTTGGCGGGCATCCTGTAACTTTAATAAGCAAAAAATCAGATTATTATGATTGGTAAAAGGTTGTTTTTAGCGGCATTGATAATTTGCACGGGGTTGGCCGCTACTGCCCAGCGGATTGTTTACTCAGAGCCAGACAGGGATGATACCCGTCGGATGGATTTTGAAATAGCCGGTAAAATCGGGGGCAATTTTCTGCTGTATAAAAATACCAGGGGTAAAAACTGGATAACAGCGCTGAATAATGATATGCAGCAGGTAGCTAAAGTAGAACAGGATTATGTACCGGATAACGATCGTATGATTAATGTTGATTTTTTCCCGTACAATGATTTTTGCTATATGATTTACCAGTATCAAAAAAAGAATGTTATTTACTGTGTGGCTTCTAAGATTGACGCCAATGGAAACAAGATAGGGAGCATAACAGAAATAGATACTACACATCTTGGTTTTGCGGCTAATAATAAAATCTACACCGTACAGAGCAGCGAAGACAAGAGTAAGCTGATTGTTTTTAAAATCAATAGTAAGAATAAAAGATCATACATATTAACCAGCTTGTTGATGAATGAAAAGCTGGATCTGTTGAAAAAAAGCCGCATAGCCATTCCGATGGAAGAGCGGAATGATTTTATCAATGATTTTTATCTTGACAATGACGGGGATATGGTTTTCAGTAAGTTCTTTCGTAATAATAATGATAATATAAGTAAAGCTGCTTTTGTGGTTAAGTATGCACTGGCAGATACTTTACATATGAAGGAGTTGAATATTGAAAAAACCTGGCTTGATGAAATACACATAAAAGTTGATAATTATAATAAACGTTACTTTCTCACTTCTTTTTATTTCCAGGAAAGAAAAGGAAACATTGAAGGGCTTTATTTTTATGCCTGGGACAAAACGAAAGACGAGCCATATTTTGAAAGGACCAGTGCTTTCACCGAGGAGTTGCGAAAAGAGGCCAGGGGCGATGCCAGTATTAAAACAGCATTCAACGATTATTTTATCCGCAACATTATTACCCGAAAAGATGGTGGTTTCATTATTGGCAGCGAAGCTTATTTTACCACTTCTCGTTTTAATAACTGGAACCGGTGGGATTATCTCTATGGGTCGCCTTATATGTCGTCTTTTAATAACAGCAATTACTATTCTCCTTATTACAGTAATTCTTTCTGGGGCTCCCGGATGAATAACAACCAGTCTGTTCGTTACCATGCAGATAATATTACGGTTCTCTCGTTTGATGATAAAGGCAAGTTGGAATGGAATAATGTAATGGGAAAAACCCAGTATGATGATGAGACGGATGATTTACTATCATATCAACTGATGAATACCGGGGGACAAGTTCATTTTTTATTTAACCAGCAGGAACGAAGAAATAATCTGTTGTCTGATTATAGTATTTCGCCAGACGGACAAATGAACAGGAATCCAACGTTAAAGAACCTGGATAAGGGTTATTTATTCATGCCAAAATATGGTAAGCAGGTAAGTTCCCGGCAAATGATTGTTCCCTGTCTGTATCGTAACTATATTTGCTTTGCAAAGATTGATTATTCGCAGAACTAAATTAATACCTTCCATTATCCGTGATTGGCATTTTTAAACAGAAAACCCCGGCCAATATTTTCCTGTTGCTGGTTTTCGGAGTGTTGATTAAACTTCCGATGTTTCTCCATCCCCATGTGCCAGCAGCAAGGCCAAATGATGGTATTCTCTTCCAATGGATTTTACAATTTGTAGCACCAACAGGCCGCTCAACCCCCGCACTTTATCCTATTTTGGCATTTGGACTATTATTTTTGCAGGCGATAATACTTACCCGGTTCATCAATACCCAGCGGATGATGAGCCGGCCAACTTTTTTCCCCGGTATGGCGTATCTGCTCATTACCTCCCTGTTGCCCGAATGGAATTATTTTTCAGCTCCTCTTATTGTCAACACCATTTTATTATTTGTACTGTCGGGGTTGTTTAAAATTTACAATCAGTTAGATGCAAAGGGGGCTATTTTTAATATCGGTATGGCACTGGGAGTAGCATCCTTTCTTTTTTTTCCGGCCATTACTTTTATCGTTTGGATATTGCTGGCTCTTGCAGTGATGCGTCCTTTCAAATTAAATGAATGGGTATTGTGCATTGTCGGTATAACAACTCCTTTTTATTTCTATGCCATCTATCTTTTTGTGGATGATAAATGGAGCTGGCAGCATTTGTTGCCACATTTCTCTATCGGGCTGCCCTCCATCAAGCAATCTGTGTGGCTGGCCGGTAGTGCTTTCCTGTTGGTGGTACCATTTTTGGGCGGGGGCTATTATGTACAAGACAATCTCCGGAAGATGCTGATACAGGTACGTAAAGGCTGGAGCCTTTTATTATTGTACTTATTGGGGGCTATTTTTATTCCCTTTGTAAATAATAGCGATAGTTTCGAAAACTGGGTAATGGCCGCTATCCCTTTTGCGGCGTTTCATGCCTGTACTTACTTATACTCAAATCTTCGGATAATACCCTTGCTGCTTTTTTGGCTTACGGTCGCCTTTATTCTTGGCTACCAGTATTATGAGCTTGGGTGGTAACCAGATAATAGTGAACAGAGAATAGATAGTACTGCTGCCAGATTGAAGATGCCTTTGGACTTTAAAGAAACTCTAACGCTAAGGAACTATTATCTATTAGTTTTTATCTATTATCTAATGATTTATCTTTGAGGTTCTTAATACTTTCAAACTATGAAGTTCGGTGTAGTTGTTTTTCCCGGTTCTAATTGCGACAGAGATATGTATGATGCCCTTACACATGATTTGGGGCAGGATGTTACCATGCTATGGCATAAGGACAAGGACTTAAGCAAATTCAATACAGAAGATTGTATCATTCTTCCCGGTGGTTTTTCTTATGGGGATTACTTACGTTGTGGTGCCATTGCCCGTTTCAGCCCGATGATGCAAAGTGTGATAGAATTCGCCAATGCTGGTGGAAAAGTATTTGGTGTATGCAATGGTTTCCAGATTTTATGTGAATCACATTTATTGCCCGGTGGGTTGCTTCGCAACGGCAACCAGCAGTTTGTTTGTAAAAATGTTTTCATTACCAATGAGTCTGAAAAAATTTATAAGATACCTGTGGCACATGGAGAAGGCAGGTATTATGCTGATGAAAAAACATTAGACGACTTGGAAGCCAACGGCCAGGTCATTTTTTATTACTGCGATGAAAATGGCAATAAAACTGAAGCCTCAAATCCTAACGGAGCAATCCGCAATATAGCCGGTATCTGTAATGCTAACCGTAATGTGTTTGGTATGATGCCACACCCGGAAAGGGCTTGTTCAACGGTGTTAGGCAATACAGACGGCAGGGAAATTATTCAAACCCTGTTGATGGTGGAGCAACTGGTTTCCTGATTTGGTCATTTAAACAATCTATAAAGGGTTTTGTTATTTCCCTTACTACGCCTTGGTTAGTGTCCGCAGCGGCGGCCATGGTTCGTGTCGCCACGAACCATGATAAGGGGAAAAAGAGAGGTAACAGGTGATAAGCAGTAGGTAGTATGATAAAAAGGAAAAGACAAGCATAATGTGGACAAGCATAATGTGGTTAGTGAGGACACTAACTACGGCAGCCGGACACTAACCACGGCAGCCGGACACTAACCACGGCAGCCCACGGCAGCAGGAACTGTGCTAAAGGATAACGAAGAAGAGTTTAGTTATTTACATGATATTTATGCTTTAGTAACTACAAAGTAGAAATAAAAATCACGAAGCCATCTGCTGCAGTTGTTTTTTACAATGAATGCATCAATCAATTTTTTCACTACGGACTTATCTCCGTTCTCCTTAGAATGCTGAATAAATAAAATGAAGCTAAAAGATTGTCCATCGTTTGTACCAAAGGCACTCCTATGGAGCAACGATGGACTGCAAAATTGTTTGATATTTTTTTTAATGAAGTCGTTAGTTGAAAACTAACTCCACTGCCTGCGGCTATTGACAGCCCTGGCCTCAAAACGGACATTTAACTCTAAAAATGCCGCCGATTAAGGGCAACTTGTTTACTCCCGAAGCCCTCTTATCAGTTATTAGCTTGTTTTCGTCATATTCAATACAAAAAAATGGTGCTTTGATATGTAAATTTGTAGTTAGGATATTTTAACAGACCGGAATAGCAGAAAAGCAGGATTTTTGCATCGGATAAAAAAAGAAAAGCATGAAAAAATTATTTGTACTTGCTGTTGTTGTTTTTACAGCTTTAAGCGGCAAGGCTCAGTTGAACCCTATTATGTGGTCTTTTTCAGCAACAAAGACCGGAGATAAGTCATACGAGATAAAGATGAAAGCAACCATTCAGAACAAATGGCACCTGTATTCTCAAACACAACCGGATGATGCCATTATTAACCCTACTACATTTACTATTAATGCCAATCCATTGTTTAAACTGGATGGAAAAATTATTGAAACAGGTAAGATGGAGAAATTTAAAGATAAAGAACTGGGTGTTTCTGCTAACCAATATTCCACCACCGTAACGTTTGTGCAGAAAGTAAAACTAAAGGCCAATGTAAAAACTAATTTTACCGGCAATGTGGAATACCAGACCTGTGATGATCACCAATGTTTGCCCCCGAAAAAGGTTAACTTTAGTGTCGCAATTAAATAAATAATGAGTTTATTTTTTAGATATTAACGAGTTCTGTAACCGGACTCGTTTGTTTTTTTATAAAAGGAATATAATGCTGCTATCAAAAAAACTAATTGCTGCTTTCTCTTTCTTCTTTCTCTTTTCGATTTCCTGTTTTAGCCAGGATAGCCTGGGGGCTGTTCATGTTTGGAAAGTGGAGAGTAAAAAAATCGGTGAAGGAAAGTATGAACTGACCTTTAGTGGTACCATCACAGGTAACTGGCAGGTATATGCCCCCAATCAAACCCTGTTGGAGGCGAAGACCACCGTACTAAAATTTGCTGATTCAAACATTGTTCAGGAAGGAGATTTTATAACAGAAGGCAGCCCGAAGGAAATCAGCAGTATCATTTTTGAAAACACTAAGATTAGTGTGTATGAGACTTTGACGCAATGGAAAGCTATTATTAAGATCAACGGAACAGTTCCTGCAAAACTACCCGGCACATTGTTTTATACCTATGGAATAAATGATGAATACTATCCATCCACCGAAACAACTTTTGTAACAGCGATGGAAGGAGGTGCAGAAGCAGCAAGTATTAAAATTGCTTCTATTGACATCAATAAATCAATAAATAATTGCGGTGATGATGGTACAAAGAATAAAAGCCTGATAACTATTTTCTTTTTGGGTCTGCTGGGTGGATTAATTGCTTTGCTTACTCCCTGTGTTTTTCCAATGATTCCGGTAACAGTTACATTCTTTACTAAAAAATCAACCGACCGGAAGAAAGGAATTACCAATGCTGTTTTATACGGACTTTTTATTTTCCTGATTTATATTCTTATTACGCTGCCTTTTCATGCAGCAGGCAAAGCTATCAGCCCGGAAATTTTCAATAATATTTCTACTAATGTCTGGCTGAACCTTGCCTTTTTTGCCATCTTCGTATTTTTTGCCCTTTCTTTCTTTGGGTTGTTTGAAATAGGATTACCGGCCGGGCTGGCTAATAAAATGGATTCAAAATCGGGTCTTGGTAATTTAGGTGGTATATTTTTTATGGCTGCTACTTTGGCTATTGTTTCCTTCTCTTGTACCGGTCCTATCCTGGGTACATTGTTAGTAGGCGTGGCTGACCAGGGGGCATGGCCGCTTACCGTTGGTGCTGCAGGATTTGGCATAGCCTTAGGGTTGCCTTTTGCTTTGTTTGCTATGTTCCCGCATTGGTTACAATCATTACCCAAGTCAGGCGGATGGATGACGGATGTAAAAGTGGTGTTAGGATTTTTGGAACTGGCCTTAGCGGTAAAATTTCTTTCCAATGCTGACCTGGTGAAGCAATGGGGCCTTTTGAAAAGAGAAATATTTATTGGTCTTTGGGTACTGATAGGCTTACTGACTGTTTTATACTTGTTGGGCAAGTTAAGAATAGGTCATAGCTCGCCGGTAAAGAAATTCTCCTTTGTCAGAATTGCTTTTATTATCCTTTTTGCTGCGATTACTATTTATCTCATTCCCGGTCTTACTAATACTAAAACAGCCGACCTCAAATTAATCAGCGGTTTCCCTCCACCAAGAACTTATAGCCTTTATAAAATTGATAAAAACAAATCAGGCATTTATGAGCCAATGCATAATGATTATGAAGGAGCTTTAAAATTAGCAAAGGCGCAGAACAAACCGGTGCTGATTGACTTTACCGGATGGGCTTGTGTAAACTGCCGCCGCATGGAAGAAAAAGTTTGGCCTGATGCTACAGTTGACAGCCTGATGCGAAATGAATTTATAGTGGTTTCATTATATGTGGATGAGAAAAGGAATTTGCCACTGGCCGAACAAACAGTGGAAAAACTTTCCAACGGCACGGAGAAATCAATTGTGTCGGTAGGAGATAAGTGGTCAACCTTCCAGATTGAAAACTTTGGAGCAACATCGCAACCACAATATGCAATCATCAGCCCTGAACAAATAGCATTGACAAAAACAAAATTCTATACACCCAACTCCGGCGAGTTTATCAAATGGCTCGAATGTGGCCTTGATGCATTTAAGAAAACGAAAAAATAAAATAACCTGTTGGATGAGTTATTTTTTATAGCCCCGGAGAGCATGTCCCGATTTTTCGGGAGGCGAAATATTAGTAGAAATGTATATTAAAGGCATTTCCCAAAGCTCCATCGGAGCGACATATTTTATACCAATATGAATTATATAATAGACCAAAATTGATTAGAAAAGATATAGCTAAAAGCACAGATACTTTTTATCTTATTTTTTTCAACATCCTTACAAATGGTTTCTAAATAAA
>JBKJIX010000083.1:0-30511 GCA_046598205.1 Chitinophagaceae bacterium | reverse complement strand
ATGGAGGGCAATTGGTTTTTGCAGGTAAGCCTGTTGATTTGAAAAAATTTAAAGGAAGTCATACTGCGAAATATTTATAACTACTGTTAAGTTAAGTATGTTTTGGCGACTTTTTTTGCCACTGAAGCACAGAAACACTGATTAATATTTTTTATTGAATAAGTTTATTCATCCGCCTCTTTAAGGTTAACATAACACTAGTAATCTTTATACCGATATAAGTAGCTAATTACCCTAACACAACACTGGCCGTAACGTATGAAAAATAAAGCCAGCTTCTTTTCTCTTATTAGCCCAATGCCTTGTAAAGTGAATGCAGAGAAACTGGTGAAGTTACCAACTAAACCTACCTATAGAATGTTTTTGATCATTTGATTTTGTCATTAATAATTTCCTTAAGATGCAACGTATCAGTATTATGGAGGTACAGGTATTTAAAATCCACCAGCCACTGGCCGTTTGATTTTATTACTTTCAGTGTATCCGGATCTTTTTTAAATGAGTTAGAATAAACAACAACCGTTACAGAATCTTTAATTGGTTCTTTTACACTAACAATATTTATCGAAGAGGACCGGTAACCGTCTTTAATTGTTTGCTCTGCCCGTTGGTAGCTGCGTTCGGCCACATCCATATAGTTGGTGTTGACAGAATCTGCCAGCATGAAATTTCTGGCTTCTGTAAACTTGCCATCTAAAGCCGCCCGGATAAAATTCCTGGCCGCATCAATATTGTTTTCTGATTTGTTATCAGGCTGTTTGTCTTTGCTTTTACAGGAAGAAATTAAAAAAAACAAAAGCGAACCTGCTAAGAAAAGTGGTCGTCTCATATTGCAAAATACAAAAATTTAATATGGCAAACTGTTAACCTTAAAATTAAAAAGCACCTCTTTACAAGAAGTGCTTTTTAAGTATTGTTATAGCATTTTTTATTGTTTCAACTTTTCCAGCTCTTTCATAGCTTCTTTCATTTTTTCAGGGTCTATTTCTTTCATAAGGCTATCCAAACCCTGAAGTCCTTTTTTAAGTGAATCGCTGTTCATCAAATCTTTTATCTTGTCCATTCCCCCGGTTGTATCGCTGTCATCTTTTTTACCAGCCTGGTCCATGCCCATTTTCATAAGCGTAGCCATACTGAAATCAACCTTCCATTCCCCACCTTCTTTTTTCAGTGGAAACTCTTTTACACCATCGTCTTTAACCTTATTACTAACAGAAACAGTAGCATTATCGCCATCTATTTTAGCTTCACCTATTACCATGTTTTTAAAGTCTTCTGCGGGATCATCTTTTCCTATTGAATCCTTCATTCCCATTTTTTCAGCTGCATCAACGGCTTTCTTCATCATCTCAAGTGTACCTTTGCTTTCTTTAGTAGCCAGTTTGGCAGCACCGTCCATATCTTTTTCCGAAATTCTTTCAAAAAAGGCCGTTACAACAGCTTTAGGATCATTTTCTACTTGTTTGTCTTTACCCTTGCAGCCTGCAACTAAAAGCATTATTGCACTCGCAATAACAAAATAATTGGCAGTTATTTTTTTCATTTTCGTTGGTTTTGAAACACAAATGTATGGTTCCTGCCGCTTATTTCACCAACCGAATTGCTGTCGCCTGATCAACCTGCAGTTTTCATTCAAAAAAATATCATCGGTGGTTACACCGTAAGGCAGCGTATCCAGTCGGACGTATTTATTATAGACCCCGTTTACTGATTTATTAAGCGATTTAAAAACAAATTCGGAGCAATACATTACATCGTCGGAGAAATAATTAAAGTACATATCGAATTTCAAGCCTGCTTTGTAATAGCTATCAACGACCGATTTCAATTTTTCAGTTTCCTCCTTTTTCAGGTTATAGCGGTAGAGGCCAAAGGCATTATTTCCGGTAGGGGTACAAAAACTATCCAATAGTTGCCGTTTCAGTTTTTGATCGGGGTTGTAACTGCCACCAAGGGCATGATAAACAAATACAGAATCATTTTCTATAAATACAAGACCGCAGTGGGAGAACGAAGTGTCTTTCCTGTTCATGCTCCGGGCTGCCTGGCTTACTTCATCCCGTCCGTTTCTGAAAACCACATCGCCATTTTTAATAAATGGTTTTGTACTGTCAATCGTTTTAAAGGCAGCCGCTATCTCAGCAGAAGACATGAATTTTTTGGGTGTTGAGTCAGCAGTATTACAACACCAGCATAAAAAAAGCAGGAATAAAAAGAAATAATCAGTTCTCTTCATTCCTGCAAAGTAGTAAATCTTTATAAGTGCTATGTGGCCGGCTTATCTTTCTTTAAAATGGCTGGTGTTTGCCGGTTGGCATACTCTTCTTCTTCCTTTTCATGTTCTTTATTATAGGCTTTGATGATGGCTTTCACCAGGCGGTGACGAACCACATCTTCCTCATCCAGTTCTATATGTGCAATACCATCAATATTTCTTAAAATCCTTGCTGCCATTTGCAAACCGCTGCGTTGATTTCTTGGCAGATCCACCTGCGTCATATCGCCGGTGATGATGGCTTTGGCATTGGCACCAATCCTTGTCAGAAACATTTTCAATTGCAGTTCCGTAGCATTCTGCGCTTCATCTAATATGATGTAGGCATGATCCAATGTACGACCCCGCATATAAGCCAGCGGTGCAATTTCAATGGTCCGGGTGGTCATGTAATAACCGAGTTTATCAGCCGGTATCATATCATCTAATGCATCATATAATGGACGGAGGTAGGGGTCAATCTTTTCCTTTAAATCACCGGGAAGAAAACCAAGGCTTTCACCGGCTTCCACCGCAGGTCTTGTCAAAATTATTTTCTTAACCTGTTTGTTTTTTAATGCCCTGACTGCTAATGCCACGGCGGTATAAGTTTTACCGGTACCGGCAGGGCCAATGGCAAATACAATGTCATTTTTTTCTGATTCCTGCACCATTTTTTTCTGGTTGGCCGTTCTAGCCCTTACCGATTTTCCATTAGGTCCAAACACCAGCACTTCGTTGGGGTTTTTTTCCTGGAAATGGTCAATTACTTCGGCATCATCTCCACCGAGTACCTGCTCAAAATAATTCTGGCTCATGTGGCCGTTTCTTTCGAGGTAGGAAACAATGAGGGAGATTTTTTCCCGTGCAGTATCTATCTGCTCAGGGGCACCGCTCAATTTTAGCTGTGTGCCACGGGAGAGAATTTTTAGCAGGGGAAATTTCTTTTTGAGGACGTCGAGTTTACCGTTGTTTACACCAAAAAATTCAATAGGGTTTACGGTTTCAAGGTTGATGATAGTGTCTGTCAATTCACTTCAGTTTTAATGGCTGGCTTCTTTTCATTGGGTGGGAAGCGGAACCATACATTCACAAAACCGGCGAAGAGTAGTACCGGATTAGTTTTCGTCTTCTGACCATTTTCAGAAGCTTACTCTTCTTTTCCAAATATAACCTATGAGAGTTATTCAATCCTAAAGTTAATTATTAACAGATGTGAATACAAATAATGGGAGTAAAGGTTTAGTTAATGGTTTTTCCTGTAATAAATTCCACTGATTTTAACTTAGTCAATATTCAAATTGATACACTGCCCTCGGTTTGCGGTAATATTTGCTTTCTAATTTATTTCTTAGTTTGGTAATTTACCAAAATCAACTACCACCTACGAAGTCATAAAAATTCCGATAGGAATAATTATCTTTTTAGTAATGTTTGCAATATTCATCATTGCAGCCATGCGCAGGGTTTTTTAAAAAGCGAAGCTGTCCCGAAAACCATATTTTGCGGTAAGTTGGTAAGACGAGAAAGAAGAAATAATTGAAATTCAATACTTACTGCCTTGCCGTTTTCCGGCTATTCAATTAAAAAATACTTTTAAGACAGCCCTTTTTTTCAAAACTTTGCAACTAAGCTGTTTCTGTTACCATCTCATTTGTTTTTGCAGAATTAATATACGGTTCTCCTTAGTGTTCTGTTAAAAAACAAAAAAAAGCGTCTAAAACATAGCTAACCAGTTTTTAATCGCAATTTTTGTAGCTGAAATCAATCCGCAAGACGAAATGAAGTGTAAGCCCGGCTTTTTTTTACTGTTCCTTTTTTTATTACCTGCTGTTTTCTCCTACGGCCAATTGTATAAGCTGTCGGGTTCAATATTGGATAACAGGAAAGTGCCATTGCCATTGGCCAGTGTTGAAATAAAGGAATTACGCAAAGGAGCTATTACAAGAGATGACGGGTCGTTTCAGTTTTTTGTAGAAAGAGGTAAGTATGATCTTGTAGTGAGTATGATTGGATATAAAACGAGAGTGGTTACCATTTTTATAAATGACAAGGACATTATTGAAAACCTTGAACTGGAAACTGATGAAGGAAGCGACCTTGCAGAAGTGATATTGAAAGTAAAAACAAGAGACCGGGCCGAAGAAATTATCAGGAATGTGGTACGGCATAAGGAAACAATTTTAGATGCCATAGGTTCTTACTCGTACCAGGCTTATATAAAAGCTTTTCAGCTTGATTCGGGATACACTAAGAAAAGAAAAGAAAATGAAAGCGATACCACAACCCAGCCAGCAGCAAAAGAAAAATTTGATGGTATGTCGCTTAGCGAAGTATCATTACGGTTGGATAAAAACAGCAATGGGCAGGTAAAAGAAGAACGGTTAGGCATTATCAAAAGAGGAAACACGGGAAGCATTTTTTACTTATCAGCATTAGAAGGGGATTTTTATATTTATAATAACCTCATCAACACACCGCCTGTTTCCAAAATACCATTTGTATCGCCACTTAGTTATAGCGGCTTGGTAGCCTATCGTTTTAAAACACTCAAGATTGACCGTACAGTAAAACCCAAGGTATATACCATTGCGGTGCGACCCCGCCAACTCAGTAATGCCACTATCGAAGGCGAAATAACAGTACAGGACAGCACCTGGGATGTATTAAGTGCCGAGTTCAGGTTGCCACCGGCACACATGCCGGAGTATGATTATATGGAAGTGAAACAGGAGTACGGAAAAGTGGGAGATAGTGCAAGGATGATAATTCGCCAGCAATTCAATTATTATACTAAAACCAAAAAAGGAAGGCTGTATGGAGAAACCATGGTAGCTTATTCTAACTATGAGTTACAAAAAATTTTTAAAAAAGGACATTTTGGAAATGAAGTAAGTTCTACTTCTGAAGAGGCGTATCAAAAAGATTCTACCTTTTGGAAATCGGTGCGAACAGAACCCTTATCAAGGCAACAGGAATTATATGCCCGTTACCAGGATAGCATTTACCGCTATATGCGCAGCGAAGCTTACCTCGATTCTATGGATAGGGTGCTGAATAAAATAACCTGGAAGAAAATGCTGATTTTCGGACAGGTGTTCAACGATCATAAGAAAGAAAGGATGTGGATTCTGCCCCCTATTACTTCAATGATACAGCCTGTATCATTTGGCGGGGCAAGATTGAAATTGGCGGGGGCGTATCGTAAAACGTATCCATCAAGAAAAAAGTTAGAGATGGA
This sequence comes from Chitinophagaceae bacterium, assembly GCA_046598205.1. Classification (GTDB taxonomy): domain Bacteria; phylum Bacteroidota; class Bacteroidia; order Chitinophagales; family Chitinophagaceae; genus JJ008. The sequence continues at coordinate 25,016 of JBKJIX010000083.1, read as the reverse complement.
AGCCGATGTGAGCTATGGCTTTCGCAATCATGATGTGAATGGAACTGTTGGTTTAAAGCGGATGTATAACCCCTTTAACAAAGCGGAATTAAGCATAAGTGCAGGCCGTAATTTTGAATTTATTTATCCTGGTGATGCATGGGTAAATGTGCTGAAGAGGAGTAATATCTACCTTAATAACTCATTGGAAATAGGTCATCAGTTCAACATATTAAACGGCCTGCGCCTGCTGAATAAATTTGAAGTGGCCTTTCGCCGTTCTGTTAGTGATTATAAAGTGGGTAATAATGCGGATAGTATTTTTGGAATTTCTAATGCCCCCCCGGTTGACTTTGAGCCATACAATGCTACCTACAGTGAAACGAAATTGTTCTTTACTCCCAAACTGAAATTTATACGGGATGCAAAGGAAAAAATTTATCTCGGTTCTAAATGGCCTACATTTTATGTAACCTGGAGAAAAGGGGTTCCCCAATTATTAAAAAGTAAAATAGATTTTGATTATCTCGAATTTGGAGTAGAACAACATATCAATCTCGGAGTGGCCGGGCAAACAACTTATATTGTAAAAACAGGTGATTTTTTAAATACCAATGACCTGCGCATCATTGATTATAAATTTATGCGACAGGGCGACCCGTTATTTTTTCAGAACCCTAATAAATCTTTCCAGGGATTAGATTCCACCTTTCCAGTCTTTGACCGCTTCTGGCAGGGCAACTTGGTGCATGAGTTCAATGGCTTTCTAATTAACCGTATTCCCTTTATGAAAAAACTAAAGCTACAGGAGATTGCCGGCGGTGGATTTTTAGTTACCAAAGAAAGAAGCCTTCGTTATTTTGAGTTCTTTACCGGTCTTGAACGGGTTTTTAAATGGCCTTTTAATCCATTGGCAAGAGTGAAACTGGGAATATATGTAGTAGGTTCTGTTGCCAATAAATTTAATAACCCCGTTCAGTTTAAAATTGGATTGACCACCTGGGACAGGTTTAGAAATGCCTGGAGGTAATGTTGTCTTTATATAACATATAGAATTTCTTCTGAAGAATCTGTTGTCTGCTTTTCGTCAAACAGCATACTTGTTGGAAAAATGACATCTTCATTTTTGCCCCAGTAGATGTTGCCACTTTTTAAAGTAAATTTTTTAAAATTAGCCGGCGCAAAATATTTCAGGTTATCGCCTTTTACATATTGCTGAAATAAGGGAAGAAAATTTTTATATGTTGTGAGTTTAACGGTTCCCGAACGGAAAACTAATTTGAGAACAAAATCATAAGCATATTCTGCGTCGATAAGATTTACCTCCTGTTCAACTTTTTTGCGATTACTTCGCACTTTATTTTTTTGTGATATATGAATACTGCTTCCCATTTCGAAATAATTTTTTTAAAATTAGCTTTTAAGAATACAGCCACTTCATTAGCTTCTGATTCTGTAAGTGGTTTTTTGCCTTTTACCCGTTTAAATATCAAAATTACATTATCTCCTGATATTTCAAACTCTGCTTTCATTTCCCTTTCCTGAAGCTGAACATGCACATGAACCGGTAAATGGTCGTTTGTATAGAAGCGGATAATAAAATTCAGGTATTGGAATATTTTTGGCATGGTTCAAGGTACAAAAATTCAATATCTAAAGCTCAGACTTCTGATACTTTCACCTCTTACAAACAAAATGGCTATCCTGTTAAATATTTCGGAAAACTCTTCGTTTTAGTGATGGCAATAAAGCACTGATGATAATATCAGTTTATTTTGCCCGTAACTGCTATGTACCGAAACCTGCTTATCATCTCATTACTGCTTCCTGGCTTTTCTGCCTCTGCACAATCTGTGAAAGTATATGGAAAAGTTACGAATGCAAGGATGGAACCTCTTGCCTTTGCCAGTGTGCAGGTAAAAGAATATAAGCATGGCAGCATTACCAAAGAAGATGGCAGTTATGAGCTGGAGTTGGAAGAAGGCAAGTATGACCTTGTGGTAAGTATGGTAGGGTATAAAGTACAGGTGATTACTATTATTCTAAGAAAGACCGGCTACCAACAGGATGTAATAATGGAAGCCGGCGATGCTACTAATCTTTCTACAGTAACGGTAAAAGGAAAATTTAAAGACAAAGCAGAAGAGTATATCCGCAATGTAATACGGGGCAAGGATGCGATAGAAGCTGCCGCAGGTGCTTATTCCTGCAAAGTTTATATCAAAGCAATTCAGGAAGATTCGATGGCTTTTAAAAAGCCCAGGAAGCCGCAAAGCGATTCGCTATTAAAAGTACAACAAGCGAATGCAGAATTGAATCGCATGGCGATGGCCGAAATTGTATTGAACCTCGACCATGAAACGGCCAAACGAATAAAGGAAGAACGTACCGGTATAACCAAACGGGGGAATACACAAAGTCTTTTCTTTCTTTCTACTACTGAGGCTGATTTTAATTTTTATAACAGCCCGGTCAGCGTTGCTTCTATTTCTCAAACACCATTTATATCGCCAATTAGTTATAGCGGTTTACTGGCTTATCGTTTTAAGACAATAAGAACAGAAACCGTAAACGGGCAAAAAGTTTATACCATCAGTGTAAAGCCAAGACAACTTAGTAATGCCACTGTAGAAGGGGAAATAACCATTGCTGATGGTTTGTGGGTAGTACTCCATACAAAGTTGCATTTACCAAAGTATCATTTAAGTGAGTATGATTTTTTTGAAGTAGAGCAGCAGTATGAACTGGTAAATGGAAAAGCATGGATGATAACCCGGCAGCAGTTTACCTACAATGCTATTTCAGACAGAAAGAAAGCATCGGGCCGTACCGTTGTTTCGTACAGCAATTTTGAACTAAACAAGCAGTTTGATAAAAAATATTTTGGTACTGAATTGAGCTCTGCTGCAACGGAGGCATACAAAAGAGATAGTAGCTTTTGGCAAAGTAACCGTACCGAACCGTTAACGGGAAAAGAAGTCAGGTTTATCCATTTCAAGGATAGTGTTTACCAGGCCACCCATACAAAAGCTTATCTTGATTCTATAGATAAAAAAACCAATAAGGTAACATGGCAGAACCTGTTATTTAAAGGACAGGATTTGAATAACCATGTAAAAAGATGGCATATGCGGTTTCCGGCCATACCGGAACTGATTCAGCCTTTTCAAATGGGCGGGCCAAGGGTAGAAGCTAATTACAGTTTTTTTAAAACATGGGAGTCGAGGAAAAACTTAAACCTTTTTACTGATGTTAGTTACGGTTTTCGGAATAAAGATATTAATGGCAGCATCAGCCTGAGCAGGATGTACAATCCTTTTAACCGTGGCTTTTACTTGCTGCGGTTGCAAAAGAACTTTGAATACATCTTTAGTGGGGATGCATGGATAAATATGCTGAAGCGGAGCAATCTTTTTCTGAACCAGGGAATTGGTATCGGGCATGGATTGGAAATTGCCAACGGTTTATTTGTGTATTCAGATATTGATGTGGCTTTTCGCAGTTCGGTAAGTAATTATAAAACGGATGATAGGCTTGACAGTCTCTTTGGCAATGTGCTGGATAATAACCAGGCCGTTGCTTTTTCATCTTACAATGCAGTGTATGGGCAACTTCGGTTTGAATACACTCCTTTTCAGCGATATATCCGTGAGCCTAAAGAGAAAGTGATATTGGGTTCAGTCTGGCCTACTTTTTATGTGCAATGGAGAAAAGGTGTGCCCGGTGTTTTAAAAAGTAAGGTTGATTTTGATTACCTGGAATTCGGCATCAAACAATCGGTAAAACTGGGTGTGATGGGTGTGTCAACTTATACCGTACGAACAGGTTCATTTCTTAGTCAAAAAGATTTGCGACTCGTTGATTATAAATTTCAGCGGCGGGGAGACCCGATTTTATTCCTGAACCCCAGCGAAGCTTTTCAATCACTGGATTCTACGTTTGCTACATTTAAGCGTTTTTATGAAGGGCATTATATACATGAGTTCAATGGGGCATTCCTGAACAAAATTCCTTTCTTTAAAAAAATTGGGTTGAGAGAAATTGCCGGAGCCGGTTTCTTAATTGCGCCGGAACGAAATCTTCGCTATGCCGAATTATTTACCGGCATGGAAAGAATTTTTAAATATCCTTTTAACCTGCTGGGTAAATTTAAATTGGGTGTGTATGTAGTTGGTTCTGTCGCCAACAGGTTTCATAACCCCGTTCAGTTTAAAGTTGGTATTACTGCCTGGGACAGGAAAAAGGGGAAATGGTTTTGATTTTTAGTAGAACTATTTCAGTACTATTCAAAAATAAAAAATTTGGGTAAGGATAAGCTACAGGCCGGCAGACTGGTTGTCATTAGATAATACGATCTGAAAAAGTAGGATAGAAGACGGGCTGTTGCTATATCAACTTATGCTCATACGCATACTTCACCAATCCAATAACAGAGTTAGTAGTGGTTTTGCGGAAGATATTTTTGCGGTGGGTTTCTACGGTGCGTTCGCTGATAAATAGTGTCTCCGCTATTTGTTTGTTGTTGTATTCTTTTTCTATCAACCGGATAATTTCTATTTCCCGGTCGGTAAGGTGGGCTTCTGCATTTTGTTTTTTTCGCTGGCTGGTGCGTTGCAGTTCATCTATTACTTCATCACTAAAATAAATTCCGCCGTCAGCAATTTTTTCTAAAGCCGTTATTAATTCCTGCTTGCCGATATTTTTTAATACATAACCGGAGATGTCGGCATCTTCTATCATTTCATTTACCAGGTCGCCCTGGCCACTCATGGAGAGGGCCAATATTTTTACATCGGGATATTTTTCTTTTACTTGTTTGGCTAATTGGTTGCCGGGTAGTTTCGGCATCATTACATCAGTCAGCAACACATCAATGGGGGTTTGGGCTATTCTCTCAATCACTTCACTACTATTGGTGGTGGCAAAGGCAAATTTGAATTTATCATGACCTTTCAGCAGGGAGGTTAATCCGTCTATAACTATCTGGTGGTCATCTACCAGGGCCAGGGTAATTTTTCCGTTTTTCATTGTCGTTAGTGATTGTGTGGTCTGACTTTGCTAAGCTACGGCAGGCAGCCTAAAAAGTCTAAATTGGTTTTGCTCATTCTTGTCAGCCGGTTGACGATAGTATGGATGCAGGGGTGGGGTGGGTTACAGTTGGGGAAATGTTAAAGAGGGTTTTTTACCACGGATAGCACAGATTAATACACAGATAACACGGTGTAATCCGTGAAAACAAATCTGTGTAATCTGTGGTTAAGAAAGAGGGACATGAAAGGCCACCACCGTTCCCCGTCCGGGGGCAGAATCAAAGTCCACCGTGCCTTTCAGGTATTCGATACGGGTAGTTATGTTTTTGAGGCCGATGCCTTCAAAATTTTCTTTGTTGGCCACATCGAAGCCTTTGCCATTGTCTTCGATAGTACCGCTGATGCCGTCTTTGTCACGGATAAGAGAAATATCTAATGTGGTGGCCCCCGCATGTTTAATGGCATTGTGTACACATTCCTGAATCACCCGGTAAAGAACGGTTTCTATGTTAGAGTCCATTCTTTCGTCAAGCCCAACGGTATTTACATGGGCTTGCAGATTTTTATTATTCAATTTATTTACAAAGTCATGAATAGCGGCTGCTAAATTATTTTTCAACAACGCATTGGGCATCATAATATGAGATACAGTCCGTACTTCTTTACAGCTTTCATCTACTAACTGTATCACTTTTTCCAGCGATTGTTTTTGTTCTTCGTTGTCAAATTTTATTTCTGATTCAAAAGCTGATAGATTCATTTTGGCGGCACTCATCATTTGCCCCACTCCATCATGCAGGTCTTTGGCAATGCGTTGCCGTTCATTTTCTTCGGCCTCTATTACAGCTTTTACCGCCATTTCCTGCTGCTTCATCATCTCGGTTTTCATTTTTGTTTCCTGCCGGAGTTTGTTGCGCCTGTATTGCGAATAAATTAGTAGCCCGGTAAGCAATATCAATCCCCCGATCCCAATAAATAAAAAATTCTGCATCCGGATGCGGCTATCCTGTTGTTGTATCTGCTGTTCTTTTTTTGCTGATTCATATTTTGTATTCAGCTCTGCTATCTGTTTTGTTTTTTCCATTGCATACAAACTGTCCCGCAGGTAAGACCGTTTCAGAAAATATTCATAAGCTTCCTGGTAACGGCCCTTTCGTTGAGCTATACTTGCCAGTTCGCTATAGTTGTTAGATTGAAGCTCTACATATTGAAGGGCTTCGGCCATTTTATTACTCATCTGTAAATAAGAAGTGGCTTTGTCATAATCACCTTTACCATTCATGACCACTCCCAGATCGGAATAAGTGAGGGCAATGGCAAAACTGTCTTTCAGCAAACGGCGGATGTTTAAAGCACGGAGAAGGTTTGCTTCAGCTTCCCCATACTTTTTTTCAATTACATAAATGCCTGCGATATTGCTGACAGAGTAAGAAACACTTAAGGAGTCGCCTTTTTTTTCGGCCAGCTCAAGCGAAGAATTATACCGGTTTAATGCTTCTTTATAATCAGCTTTGTATTCATACACTACTCCTGATTCATTTAATATCATGGAGATGCCACCTGTATCTTTCAATTGCTTGAAAATTGAAGCGGCTTTGTCATAGTTCTCCATAGCCTTGTCAAGGTCCCTTGTCTTGCGGTAGAGTTTTCCTAATTCATTATATACAGGTGCTAACTTTTTAGGTTCATTTACTTTTTCCAGAATGGCTACCGATTCATAATAGTTTTTTGCCGCCACATCATATTTTCCTTTGAAATAACTGGCCACCCCGATGTGCCTTTTTATTTCTGCTACAGCAATGGAATCAGTATTTTTTCGGGCCAGTGCCAGTGCTTTGTCACCCTCAATAAGTGTGGAATCGAAATTTTTTAATTCAAATATTTCAAGAATTTTTATCGAAGCATTTATTCTGTCACTATAAGGCCGGTTTGAATTTATTATAGCCTGCAGGCTGTCCACATTTACCTGTGCCCGGACAAATGTGGCAATGAAGATGGTGGTTATAAGAAGATGAATTCGTTTCATAGGTATGCATCAAAGGTTCAATACATCCTTCATGGTGAAAAAACCTTTCTTATCCTTTATAAATTCTGCTGCCAGCACCGCACCGGTTGCAAAGCCCTGCCGGTTATGTGCTGTGTGAATGATTTCAATATCATCAATCACCGAAGAATATTTAATACTGTGTGTGCCTGGAGCAGGGTCAATACGCTGGCTGATGATTTCAAGGTCTTCAGGATGGTTACTTAATTCATTTACCCATTTGTTTTTTCTTTTAACCTGTTCCAATATTTGCTCAGCTAATGTAATAGCTGTTCCGCTCGGCGCATCTTTTTTTTGGGTATGATGTGTTTCTTCCATTATTACTTCATACGCTGAATGCGGGGCCATTAAAGCAGCCAGTTTCTTATTCACTTCAAAAAAGATATTTACACCTACACTATAATTGCTGGAATAGATAAAAGAGCCGTTGTTGGCAGCACAAATATTTTTCATCTCATCTAATCGTTCTGTCCACCCGGTAGAGCCGCAAACTATTGGTACACCAAATTCAATACAGGATTTTACATTAGCATACGCTGTATGAGGGCTGGTAAATTCGATAGCAGCTTCTGCCTTTGCCATATTGTCTTTGGTAAACTCCTGTAAATTCGGCTGGTCAATTTTAATAACTATTTCATGGCCTCTTTGTAATGCCACTTCTTCAATGGCTTTTCCCATTTTGCCATAACCGATTAATGCGATTCGCATACTAAAAATTTAAGTAATACAAATGTAACTATTAAAGCCCCTTGCAATACCCGTACTGGCACGGATTTATCATATCGATTGTGCATCCGTAATAGCCCAACTTTGTTGGCCTAAACGGCTGCAATACCGGCATGAAACCATAAGTAACCGGGTTATTAAAAACATTGTTGGTTTCATTTACCAATCTGTAGCACAAGGCTAAGGCCATTGGTCTTTGCCATATCGCTATAGCCGGGTTTCAACTTTAAACTGAGTTCAGGACTTACATCAAAACTTTTCAGGTGCGCATCTACTGAGGCATCTACAACATTTAGTCCCCAGAGTATAACAAAGAACAAAGCTGAATAATCAATATCCCGTCGGTATTGATTGCGATAGAACCTGAGTGATTCTTCACTTAGCGGTTTTAAGTTTGATTTGATTTTGGGATACAAAGCCGAGTCGGTTCTATTGACCCGCATATTATATTTTACTTTATATGCAAATTTGGTGTCTTTATAACTACCGAGATTATAAAGGAAAACACCGGCACAAGTGCCCATTGCTCCATACACAATGGGTAGCTTCCAGTATTTTTTATTGTAAATCTGTCCAAGACCGGGAAAGATGGCCGAACGAATAGCAGCTTTTTTAGGACTATGTGCTAAGGTTGCAGAATCGTATCTGTTGAAAGCCGGTTTTTTTGTTTCAATCTTTGTAGTGTCTTTTTTGGATTTAATCTCTACTTCTTTTACTTGTGAAAAAGAGATGCTGTTGAGAAAAATGAATATTATAAAAAAGAAAATTTTCATTACAGGAGAAATATCATTTTGCTAAGGCTATTTACTTGAACATTGTTTGTTGAGCGTTTCCAACAAATATTCAATATACAATTCTCAGTATTCAATTGAAATTAATCAAGTGATGCATTCATTTGCCGGAGTACTTTGTTCAGCTCATCCTGCGAATAATAATCAATGGTGATTTGTCCGCTGCCGTTCCGGCTTTGCCTGAGTTTTACCCGGGTACTGAAATGCGATGCTAATTTATCTTCTATTCGCTGGAATGCAGCCGGTAACTGGCTTTTTGAAGATTTTTTAACACCACCACCCTGTTTATAGAGGTTTCTTACCAATGCTTCTGTTTGACGAACCGATAAACCTTTTTCTTTTATCTCTTTAAAAATGAAAAGTTGCTTATCAATGGTATCTACATTTATCAATGCCCTTGCATGACCCATACTTAATTCACCACTGCGGACAGCCAACTGAATATCGGGAGGTAATTTTAATAATCGAACAAAATTGGCCACCGTACTTCTGTCTTTTCCCATTCTTTCGGCCACTTGCTCCTGTGTGTAGTCCAGTTCTTCCATCATCCGTTTAAAACTCAGCGAAACTTCCATTGCATTCAAGTCTTCCCGCTGCAAATTCTCCAGCAATGCTAATTCGAGCAGTTGCACATCATTGGCGTGGCGAACATAAGCCGGAATTTCTTTTAGCCCCGCCAATTTGGAAGCCTTCCATCTTCTTTCCCCGGCAATAAGCCGATATTTTCCATTGGCTAATTTTGAAACAGTAACGGGTTGAATAATATCATGCAGCTTAATAGAATTTGCTAACTCCTGCAATGCCTGTTCATCAAAATCCCTGCGAGGTTGTTTAGGATTTGGTTCAATATCATCAACTGAAATGCGGTTAGTGCCAGTTGCATTTTCAACAACCGTTGTTTTTAATGAACCAGTTGTTGTTTTCAAATCAGCATCAATATTCTGCAATAAGGAACGGATTCCTTTGCCGAGCAGTTCTTTATTTTGTTTAGGAGTAGTCATGTGTACAAGCTGCGAGTTTTGAGTTACGAGTTTCGAGTAGTTTCCTACAGTTTTAGTTTGCTCATAAAGCTCATTATCATTTTTTGTTCTTCGTCAATTTCTTTTATTAAATCGTCCCTTTTTTCTTTTTCGCCAAAATTAACTGCTTCTGCAATTAATAATTGAGTTTCCAGCTCAAAAGATGAGCCAAGGGATATTTCTAAAAACCTATTATAGTCTTTCATGCTGCTCCTGCTACTTCCTTCTGCAATATTGGAAGGAATCGAAACTGCTGATCTTGTAATTTGGGAGGTAATGCTATATTTTTCTTCTTTTGGAAATGAAGCTACAACATTATAAGATTTAACAGCTATCTGAAACCCCTTTTGGGCTAATTCTTATTTTGAGGTGCTACTATGAATTAGGCAATTTTTTCTAATTTTTATAGCCCCATCGGGGCGGTATTTTGGTAACAGATACCTGATTTGATACTATATTTAAGCCCCATCGGGGCGACAATATCTATTTAAATTTTATGATTGAGGAGATAAAAATGCCGCCCCTATGAGGCTGGGACCTCTCTCCCAACATTCTTGAATTGCTACCAAAATTTCAGCCCTACGGGCTTTTTAGAACTATCAAATATGCTTACCTATTATTATCCATAAAATTATTTATAGCACCTCAAAATAAGAATTAGCCCCCTTTTGCCAAATCAATGATTGTTTGAAATTTCTCATATAGAAGGATTGTATTTTCTCGTAACCCGCAGCTCAAAACTCGCAGCTCAAAGTTCTAAAATCCTTTCCTCATTCTTAATCTTCGTCATGTCGTTCTTCTGCAGGATTTCTTTTGCAAGGTTAAGATAATTCATTGAGCCTTTACTGTTGGCATCATATAAAATTACCGGTTTACCGGCACTGGGGGCTTCGGCCAGTTTAGCATTGCGGTGGATGATAGTGCTGAATACCATGTCTTCAAAGTGGCGGCGAACTTCACTTACTACCTGGTTGCAAAGACGGAGGCGGCCATCATACATGGTCATTAATATTCCTTCAATAACTAAGGCTGTATTTAACCTGCTTTGAACAATTTTGATAGTGTTCAATAATTTACCCAAACCTTCCAATGCAAAAAATTCACATTGCACCGGCACTACTACTGAGTCAGCAGCACTTAAAGCATTTACCGTAATCAAACCGAGAGAAGGGGAGCAATCAATAACGATAAAGTCATAATCTTCTCTTATGGCTTCCAATAAATTCTTCATAACCATTTCCCGGTTGGGATAGTTTATCATTTCAATTTCAGCTCCTACCAGGTCAATGTGAGAAGGGATGAGATCCAGATTAGGAATCTCGGTTTTCAATATTACATCTTTCGCCTTCGCTTCATTTACCATGCAGTCGTAAAGGCTTTGGGTTACATTATGCAGGTCGAAGCCAACACCAGTAGTACTATTGGCCTGTGGATCACCATCTACTAACAGTGTTTTAAACTCCAGCACAGCAAGACTTGCTGCCAGGTTAATAGCAGTAGTTGTTTTGCCAACGCCACCTTTTTGATTTGCTACACCGATTATTCTTGCCATCTTGCCGAAAACTACTTGATAGTGATTGAATGATTGTGGTAAAATTGCTGTCTGAAACCAAGAACACAAAATTAAGTTTTGCCCATTTAAAGACTAATCTTGCAAAAGTAAGTTTTCGGCAAAACAAAACCCTGATGATTGTCTTTCTTAATCTGAATATTATTTATGCGTAATTCTCCTTTCTGGTGGGTATTGATGAGTTTCATGCTTTTGCTGGATATCTACTTCTTCCAGGCATTACTGTTAGTTACCGATCCGGCATCACTTACTACCCGTATTATTATTTATTCCATTTACTGGGCTTTTTCAGTTATTGCCATTGTTATTTTTTGGGCGTTGCCTTATATACAATTTAAGCACCAGGCCAAAATGGCCCGGACAAAGATATTTTCAATAATAGCTGGTTTGTTTTTTGCCAAACTGATTGCTGCTGTTTTTTTTCTTGGCAATGATGTGTACCGTATCATTCGATGGGCAGGGGGTGATCCTGTTTCCAGGTCATACGAACTTAGCTGGGTAGGTATTATAGCCGGAGGTAGCCTGTTTGGTATCCTGGTATATGGATTTAGTAATAAATACCGCTACCAGGTAAAAAGAATTAAGCTACACTATGATAATCTGCCAATGGCTTTTGCAGGGTTGAAGATTGTGCATATTTCTGATATTCATTCAGGAAGTTTTACCAATAAAGATGCGGTGATGAAGGGGGTGCATACGATTATGCAAGAAGAGCCTGATGTCATTTTCTTTACAGGCGACCTGGTTAATAATGTGGCTGATGAAATGAAAGATTACATAGATGTGTTTAATAAATTAAGTGCTCCGATGGGAATTTACGCAACATTAGGAAATCATGATTATGGCGATTATGTAAAATGGAAAAGTGCGGATGAAAAAGAAGCTAACCTTGAAAAATTGAAACAGGTTCATCATTCACTTGGTTGGCGGTTGCTGATGAATGAGCATATTGTATTGGAAAAAGGCACTGATAAAATAGCTATTTTGGGTATCGAAAACTGGAGTGCCAAAGCCCGGTTTCCTAAATACGGTGATTTACAAAAAGCCTATGCAGGTTCCGAAAACTATCCGTTTAAAATCCTGTTGAGCCACGACCCATCGCACTGGAAAGCAGAAGTGCTAAAGGACTATCCCGACATTGACCTGATGCTGGCGGGCCATACACATGGAATGCAATTTGGCCTGGAGCTGGCCGGCTTTAAGTGGAGTCCAGTTCAATATGTGTATAAGGAATGGGCAGGGTTGTATGCAGTTGCCAACCAGAAATTATACATTAACAGGGGTTTTGGGTTCATTGGATATCCCGGACGGTCGGGTATTTTGCCAGAAATCACCGTTTTAGAGCTTAACTAAGGGATTTTCCTCCTCTTTTCCCCAATATTTTAACTACTTGCTTCGTTTTCAACATGCCGAAAGTATAGTATTAAACTTTTTTTTAACCTTTAAGTCCTAAAACTGCTCCCACCACCGGTGAGATGAACTGCCCGATGCTTAAGAAATGGTCCATACTGCTGGCCTTTATAATGCTGGGTGCTACTGCTTATACGCAGGGTAGCCCTGCTGATTCTATTATAGCCCCCAAAGAAATTCCTGTATTAGACACTTCGCTTAATTATGATGAACTTTTCCAGGATTTTGATGCCTTTATGGACTCCATCTTATCTCCACAAAGTTATTTTCTTGCCAGCTTGTCTATGAACAAGGGCTATTATAGTTTTGAAAGCAAAAGCAACTCCACTCTTGAAACATTCAAAAAGCTAACCTGGTCACCAACACTTGGTTATTATCATAAAGGAGGGTTAGGCATCACAGGCACTGGTTATATTGTTGATGATGGAACAAATATGAATTTTTACCAGGCAGCCATTACACCATCGTTCGACTTTCTAAGGAGCAAAAAATTTGCTACCGGCCTTTCCTACACAAAATTCTTTACCAAAGATTTATTACCGTTTTACACCACACCATTGCAGAATGAATTGTATGCTTACTTTACTTACAGGAAGTGGTGGGTTCGCCCAATGATAGCCATGAGCTATGGATGGGGCAGCCGTACTGATTATGCCCAGCGGGAATCAATCATCCAGGACCTGCGGTTGCGCAGAAGAGGGTTTACGTATATCAATACGGAAGAAACAATAAGCGATTTTTCATTGATGACTTCTGTACGCCATGATTTTTACTGGTTAGATGTTTTTACATTTAAAGACCACATACGTTTTACACCACAAATAACTTTTACCAGCGGCACACAAAAATTTGGTTTCAACCAGTCTTCCAATACGTATGCTACCGTTATCCGGAACAACTCCAGTGTATTATACAGCAGCGAAAATGTTTACCTGGATGACGAAATAAAATTTCAACCACTTTCGTTGACGATGTTTCTTCGTGGCGAGTATTCAATAGGTAAATTTTTTGTTCAGCCACAGTTCACTATGGACTATTATTTCCCTGCCAGCAGCAATAATTTCAACACTATTTTTTCCTTAAATATTGGCTGCATGTTTTGATCCCGATACTTCGTCAGGCTCAGTACAATCTGGATTAGGAAAACCTTCACATTCTCCCCGCAATAGAATAGTAACATAATCAGTTTTGGAAATTACTTGTTGCGGTTAATAAAATTTAACAGCTAAAACGGGTTACTGGCATTATACTTGAAAATTTTAATCGTCAATTTTTCTGCCTCAAAAACTAATAAACACTAAAGACATGAAAACAAAACTCCTTTCCCTTGCTGCTGCCGTATTATTTTCTTCGGCTGTCATGGCTCAATTCCATATCGGTGCTAAAGCCGGTGCCAACATTATCAAAATAGATGGAAAATCATTTAAAGATGAATTTAAGTTCGGTTACAGCCTGGGCGGCTTTATGGAAGTCCGGTTGAGCAATAAATTCGTTTTACAGCCTGAAGTTCTTTTCAACCAGGCTTCTACTACGTTAGACAGTAGTTTTAAGAACATTTACCAGGGTGTTTTTAATGCATCAGCCCAAAGTAAAGTAAAACTCAATTATCTCTCTATTCCCATTTTATTAAATTATAAATTGATTGGCAGCTTCCTTTCCCTGCAGGCTGGCCCGCAGTTCAGCGTATTGATGAGTAAGAATAAAACGCTGCTGCAAAACGGTGGGGAAGCATTTAAAAACGGTGAGTTCTCCATGCTGGGTGGTGTACAGGTAAAAGTGGGTGCTATCAGAGTGAATGGCCGCTATGTAGTTGGATTAAGTAATATTAATGATATAGACGATCAGGACAAATGGAAGACAGAAGGGTTTCAATTATCCGTTGGATTAGCCTTGTAGAATCGTAATCCTCATGAATAAAGTCTCCTGGTTCGCCGGGAGATTTTTTTTGCCCAATCACCTCCACTCAACCACCTAATTTGGCAGTTTATAATTGGCAGGCATGAATCTTGGCAATACTGATTTCCCGTTATATTTTTACCGCCCTGCCATACTGAATGACAGGCTGACTAAAGAAGAAGAAGATTATGGACATGAACATGGAAAAATTTTTGCTGCGTACAGAGGATGAGATGGATTTTCTGCCGATTATCCCCTTAAATGATAGTGACCAGGAAGACCTGAATAGCATTGAGGTGCCTGCTGAAATAGCCTTATTACCCCTTAGAAACACCGTTCTTTTTCCCGGTGTGGTGTTGCCTATTACAGTGGGCAGGGATAAGAGCATAAAAGCGGTGAATGATGCCTATAAAGGTGACAAGCTGATAGGCGTGGTGGCGCAAAAAGACAGCAATATAGAAGAGCCGGAAATGAAAGACCTGGAGAGTATTGGTACAGTTGCCAAAATAGTGAAGCTGATAAAAATGCCGGACGGCGGCACTACTATTATCATCCAGGGGAAAAACCGGTTTCTTATAGAATCTATTTTTGAAAAAGATCCTTATTTCAAAGCAAAGATTAAAAAACTGGAGGAGGAAGAGTCGCCAAAGGATGAGGACTTTAATGCTTACATTGCTAATATAAAAGACCTGGCGGCTGACATTGTGCATCTTTCCCCCAACATTCCTACGGAGGCATCTATTATTCTCCGCAATATTGAGAACCCCGCTTTTCTGATTCATTTTGTTTCCAGCAATCTGAATACGGATATAAAAGATAAACAACGTTTGCTGGAACTGAACCAGATCCGCCAACGGGCAGATTTATTAATGCAACTACTGCAAAAGGAATTGCAGTTTGTAGAATTAAAAAATAAAGTAACCAGCAAAACAAGAACGGAGTTAGACAAGCAACAACGGGAATACTTTCTGCAACAGCAGATGAAGAGTATTAAAGATGAATTAGGTGGCGACAGTAATTCGCAGGAAATAAAGGAAATGCACAAAAAAGCCGAAACAAAAAAATGGCCGGCTGCTGCAAAAGAAGCATTCAAAAAAGGTATTGAGAAATTGGAAAGAATGCATCCCAGCACTCCTGATTTTTCTGTGGTGTACAATCACCTCGACCTGATGCTTGACCTGCCCTGGGAAACCTACACCGAAGATCATTACGATTTAAAGAAAGCTAAGAAAACATTAGATACCGATCATTATGGCATGCATAAGATCAAAGAAAGGATTTTGGAATACCTGGCAGTACTGAAACTAAAAGGCGATATGAAAAGCCCCATACTTTGTTTTATTGGGCCTCCGGGTATTGGTAAAACATCGCTGGGAAGAAGTATTGCAAATGCCATCGGTAGAAAATATGTGCGGCTCAGTCTGGGTGGCCTGCATGATGAAAGTGAAATAAGAGGACACCGGAAAACGTATATCGGTGCTATGCCCGGAAGAATTTTGCAATCTATCCGCAAAGTAAAATCATCTAACCCGGTGATGATACTGGATGAAATTGATAAAGTGGGTAGTGACCATCGGGGCGACCCATCTTCTGCATTGCTGGAAGTGCTTGACCCCGAACAGAACTATACTTTTTATGATAATTACCTGGAAGCTGAATATGACTTGAGTAAAGTATTGTTTATCGCAACTGCTAATAATGTTCAGAATATTCAACCAGCATTAAAAGACCGGTTGGAAATTATTGACCTCAGCGGATATGCTGTGGAAGAAAAAATGGAAATAGCCAAACGCCATTTGTTCCCCAAGCAAAAAGAATTACATGGACTAAAGAGCAGTAATTTCAAAATGGCTGATAAAGTGTTGGAAAAAGTGATACAAGATTATACAAGGGAAAGCGGAGTACGGGAATTGGACAGGCAACTGGCTTCCATTATGCGTTACCAGGCTCACCAACTAGTATTAAAGGGGAAATTAAAAGCAATTGTAACGGCAGATGATATTGAAAAAATGATTGGTAAGCCTAAATACAGTAATGATATTTATAAAACGGCAAATATGGCCGGAGTGGCCGTTGGACTTGCATGGACCTATGTTGGTGGGGAGATTCTTTTTATTGAAACCAGCCTGAGCGATGGTAAAGGAGAATTGAAACTAACCGGTAATCTCGGCAATGTGATGAAAGAAAGTGCCACCACTGCATTAACCTATTTGCAATCAAATGCAAATAAATACAAGCTGGATAAAAAACTTTTTGAAAAGAAAAATATTCATATCCATGTGCCGGAAGGTGCGGTGCCAAAGGATGGCCCAAGTGCAGGTGTTACGATGATGTCGGCCATTGCTTCTGCCTTAACAGGCAAAAGAGTAAAACCATTCCTGGCTATGACCGGTGAGATTACTTTGAGAGGCCAGGTGCTGCCGGTAGGTGGAATAAAAGAAAAAGTGCTGGCCGCCAAGAGAGCCGGATTGAAAGAAATCATTCTCTGCTGGCAGAACGAAAAGGATGTGCTGGAAATAGACCCTGAGTTTATCAAAGGCATTAAATTTCATTATGTAAAAACCATGAACCAGGTATTGGAACTGGCATTGGTGGGCTAAAAATATTTTAGGCATTACTCAACCAACTTTGTTTTTTATTGTTATAATTATTCATGTTGGTTGTTAAGGCTTGCCCCCGCCTCAGGCGGGGGAGTAAGAAATCCTCTCTTTTATAAGGGAGGATTTTCTTTTGGCACCTTACATAGGCGCACTACTAAGTTTTGCCTTATAGAAATAATCTTTGTTTATTAATTCATAAATAGAAACGTATTTTTTACTTGTAAAAATCAAAAGGTGATTTGCTTTTAATCCTGAAGAGCCTGTCCCGATTTTTCGGGAGATGTAATTAATATAGAAATAAAATATTTTGACCTAAAAACCCCGAAGGGGTGAAATTTCACCCCTTCGGGGTTCTATCAAATACTACATTGGCTTCTATATTAATATCAGCCTTTCAGGCTTTTGAAATTTTAATCAATTTGCCCGGTACAAATCTTGTCTAAGTTTACGGGGTAGTAGTATTTTCGTTGTGCTTTGTATTTTCGATTTACAATATTGCTCATGTTTTTGGTTGCTAGTTGCTCTGCCCAAACCCTCGGCGGCAATGCTGTGTTTAATTTCCTCAAATTTTCAAATACTACACAATTAACGGCTTTGGGTGGTGTAAATGTTTCTCAAACGTCCAACGATGTAGGACTGGTTTTTAATAACCCGGCATTATTAAAGCCATCCATGCACACACAGATGAATGCAGTGTTCAACGATTTTTATGGAGGCATCAAAGTGTATCATGTGTCATTGGGCTATCGTAATGAAAAATTAAACACCAATTTTTCCGGGGGGCTTAACTATTTCAGTTATGGCAATACTTCGGAAACAGATGCTTCAGGAAATGTATTTGGTAAATTCAGGCCGACAGATTGGGTAATGCAGGTATCGGCTTCCAGAAGCTATCAGGATAATTGGAATTACGGTGCAACGCTAAAATTTATCAGTTCAAACTATGGTCAATACAACTCTACCGGATTAGCAATGGATGTCGGGGTTTTGTTTCATGACTCCTCTAAACTCTTTTCTGCTTCTCTTGTAGCAAAAAATATGGGAACTCAATTAAAGAAGTATGATGGCACTGACCCGGATGACCTCCCGTTTGATTTGCAAATTGGCATAACGAAACGTTTATCTAAAGCACCATTCAGTTTTTCACTTACCGCCCAGCGGCTCCACCAGTTTAATATTAATTATAACGACACCAGCTTCAATAACGAAAACGGATTTGAAAATAGTAGTACTAAAAGATTCTCTTTTGATAAACTGCTGAATCATTTTGTATTGGCCACCACTGTTTATCCCGGCAATCATGTAGAAGTAATGGCGGGCTATAATTTTTTGCGAAGAAAAGAGTTGAAAATTGGCAATGCCTCCAATGGGTTAAATGGGTTTTCAATGGGAATTGGTGTATTACTTGGCAAACTGCAAATTCGCTATGCCAGGGCTTATTACCAAAGCAATACTGCATTTAACCAGCTTGGGTTAAATATAAAACTGAACGACTACTTCGGGTTGGGAAAATTTGGAGAGAAAATTGGCTGGTGATGTTTACACTATCCATTTATAAATTTCAAATACTTCGGCATAAGCAGCATTAGCCTGCACACCCCTTACTTTAGCCAGCGAACGGGTAAAATCTTCCTGCATATAGTTGCGGTGAGATTGGGAGTGGTATGACTTTAACGATTCAACTTTTTTATTCAATTCTGTTTCTGATAAGCGGATAAAGAAATTAGTGTGAAAGCTGTAATTGTTCCAGGGCAATTCATACCCGGCAAAAGTCACATTTTTAAAAGCCCTCATTCCTTCTTGATGAATAACCTGGTGGTCCTGGTGAATATCTGATGCAGCAGGAAGCAAAACTAAGTCAGGGTTAATTTTTGTATTTAATTGTAACAATTCTTCCAGTATCTGCTGGCGAAACTGTGGCAGGTTTCTAACTTCATAATTAAATAAGATAAGATTAGAAGGAGGGATGCCTAATGTGGATGTTGCCTTCCGGCATTCCAATTCTAATGTATTGGATGGTAATGATGCCGGCAATGATTTTGAACAAAGACAAAAAGCAGCGTAGTAAACTTCTTTACCTGCTGCACAAAACTTTGCAATACTGCCGCCGCATCCCAACTCACCATCATCTGTGTGCGGGGCTAATACTAATATTTTCTTTGGATCAAACATTCTGTACAAAATTAGATGATAAAACCGCTGAAACAAATTTGATTAATCCATTAAATAACTGGTAGAATCTTTCAGGTAAGGCAGTTGCTGTTTAAACTCAGTATTCAATAAAGTCCGGAACAAATTGACACCGGTAAGGCTATCGCTAAAACTTGAATAATTCTTTGATGGCAAATAAACAGAAGCCAGGTTCAAAAAATAATATTTTGATTCAACCGGCTGTTTGAAATGCCGGAATCCATGATCTCCCATCAGCACAATAACAGGGGGGGGTGCCGATGATTTGAGGATATGTTCAACTAATGCCAGTAGCTTTTTATTTGCATATTGCAGATATTCAATATAAGCCCCTTGATTTATCTGGTTATGCTCCAGTAATGATTCAAATGGTTGTTCTTTTCCGTTCTTATCAAAATAATAGGGATAATGCGGCATCATCAGGTGAGTATATACGAACCGGGGCTTATCTGTTTTTTTTGCAGCCAGTTTCCATGTCAGGTTGTAAATATTTTCATTATTGTTCCTGTTGGAATAGGTAAGTATTTCAAGGTTCTTTTTCGACTTCCAACGGGACACTAAGTTGAAACGTATTTCCTTATCAAAGCGGTGCAAAAATGTTTGGGCAGTGATAAGTCTTGTTTTCACTGGTAAAAAAGTTTCTCTTACCCTGGCAGGCTGTCCTTCAAAATCAAAGACAGAGTAATTATAAAAATCATAGTTCTGTGAACGAAAGAATTGAAGAAGTTTATTATCACGGATAGATTCATAAGAATTGGTAAGGTCGGGTTTGGCCCTTTCTTTTCCTTTCAGGTCTAAATAATTCATGTTTAAAATAGAAGCTACTGAAAAAGGAGTATAATTATAGTTGCTGCGGCTTTGTGGAATAGTGTGAAAATTCAAAGCAGTAAGCTGATTTAAAAAGGCACTGTCATTAAATTGAAATAAATCTTTTAATTCAGTATTTCCGGCATACTCATCAGCAAGAATAAAATACACATCAGGCTTAGAACAACTTTCACAAGTCGCAAAACCGGCAGGTAGTGAATACGAAGTTTTTTTCTTTGTTATTATTTTGCCTGACAATAAAATAGTATCTGCCAAAATAAGTATCACCAAAAGTGCATTCAGGTAATAAGTCAATTTTAATAAAGGAGCTTTTCTTTTTTTTAATACAATCAGGAGTATAATAAATAAAAGAATAGCAGCAGGCAGTATGAATATGTATTTGGTAATGAATGATCCGGGAAATAATTTTTTTAATGTATCATGTGTGGTGCCGAAGAAAAAATTAAAGGCCATTATACAAAAAGCAACAAGGTTGGCTTTGGTAAAATTGCGATATGGCAACCAGCACAACAGCGAAAAAAGTATAGAGGCCGCTAAGTAGATGGCGGTGAGTACTAAGGCATCTTTTACTGGAATGAAATTATAATTCTCATTGAAACCATGCAGCACAAAAAAGGGTGGTAACAAAAAAAGAAAAATCGGTTTTGCCCGGAGTATATGTAGAAGTTTATGCTTCATTTTTCTTCATCAGGAATAAAGTTCTTTCTGAACCGGCTATTGTTTCTTTTTCTATGACAGAGAAATATTGTTGGAACGCCGATAGAAAATTTTCTTCATTGTAGGCTGTGTAAATATCTTTTTTGCCGGACAGCATCAGTTTTATCTTTTCATCCTGCTTAGGCACAAATTCAATAATCAGGTAATTGGACATTTTTTGAAAGAGATCAGCAATCTTTTCCAGCGGAATATTCTTACCGATTGCCAGGTGATGGATTAATGCAAGGGCTAATGCAAGATCAACATGGGTTCGTTTGATGAAGGAATCCCTCTCTTCATTATTTACCCCGATAGCAGGGGATGGTTTGGACAAGTCAATAATTATTGGCAGGAGATTCTTCTCACCACTTTTTTTTATTTCATTATATAAGGCATTGATGCAGTTAGCGTCAAAATCAGAAGCAATAGTTTGAATATTTTTTGCGGCCATTAATTTGGAGAACTCACCGGTATTGGCCCCAAGGTCAACGGCAGTTGCAACAGGCTTTATTTTTTCCAGCCATTCCCGAATGATTTTTTGTTTATGTTCGAGGTAGCCTGTCCGCTGTGAGGCTTCATCATAATAGTCAGACCAGGTACTTTTGCTTTCAGGCAGTTTTAGTTGTGTAATCAATCCTTCAAGGCTTGCCACCAGGTTCAGCAGTTTCTTTTTTGAGAAAGCTGCATTCTTTCCAATTTGTGTCGAGGGGTTCTTCATACTGTATTTTGTATGAAGATGGATATGCAAATAAGTATGAATAGAAAACTTAGTACGCCAGGGTAGTAACGACTTTGTTACAGCCAGTGGAATTCCTTCGCTATAGGCCAGCATCATTTCCTGCAAAGGCATCTTTGAATAATGCACCAGCAGAAGCGGCGATAAAAAATTTTCGCAAAACTGACGATAGGCTATCCAAGGCACAGTTTCATCATACTTTTCAAAAGACAGCGAGTCTATGAAAATAAGTTTACCATTATGCCATTGAATATTATAGGGAGTTGCATCTTTTAGTATCATACCGGATGCAAGGGATTCCTTTAGAATATCCAGCGTAAGTAATGCTGCATCCTTCAGCATGTTAAAACTCCACTCGTAAGGATAAGAGATAAAAGATAATCTTTCCGGTTTTAGTGTAGCGTACCAATCTTCATCACCAGAAAAATTTTCAGTAATTGTTTCATGCGGGATAAGCAAACCTTTTTTTACCAATTTTTCATAATAACCACTGCTGATAAAAAAAACAAAATGCTCTTTGAAAACTTTATTGACCTGCCGGTAGAGTATTCCGTTTTTCTCAAAGATAAATCCCGACGGATCTCTATAAGAAGATGGATGATGAGTAATAGTAACTGGCATCAGGCAGGCGGGTTATTATTATCCTGTTTTTTAGGTGTCCGGGTAAAAATGGATTTGATATACATACGAATATTGCGGAAGAAAAAAACAACACCCAGTACAGCCGCCGTAATGGCCTGCACTAAAAAACTACCACTACCCGGATCGATATATACTAAATGATGCAGCATTACAGGTACCTTAAATTGGTTTTCGGTGATAAAGTTAGCAATGTTTCATACATTAGTTTGATGGTATTCTCGATGTCGTCACGGTGCAGCATTTCTACGGTAGTATGCATATAACGAAGCGGAATGGATATAAGAACTGAAGGGCAACCATCATTGGAATAAGCAAAGGAATCAGTATCTGTTCCGGTGCTGCGGCTTAATGCCCGCCATTGCACAGCAATCTTTTTATCAGCCGCCACTTTTTCTACCAATGCCAGCAGTTTATTATGAACAGCCGGTGCGTAGGAAAGTGATGGGCCTTTGCCGGTACTTACATCACCTTCAATATTTTTATTGATCATTGGTGTAGTAGTATCATGTGTTACATCGGTAACAATTGCAATATCAGGCTTTATTCTCCGTGCAATCATTTCCGCACCACGAAGACCAATTTCTTCCTGCACTGCATTCACTACATATAATCCATACGGTAATTTCTTTTTATTCTCTTTCAACATTCTTGCTACTTCTGCAATCATAAAACCGCCAATGCGATTATCGAAAGCCCTCCCGATATAATTACCATTGGCCAATTCATCAAAACCATCCTGGTAAGTAACTACGGCACCGATATGGATTCCCAATGCTTCTACCTCTTTGCGATTTCTTGCACCACAATCCAACCATAAATTATCTGTTCTTGGTGCCTGTTCTTTTTGATCCGGGTTGCCCATTCTTGTATGAATGGCCGGCCAGCCAAATACAGCTTTTACCGCCCCTTTTTTTCCATGAATTAAAACCCTTGATGCTGGTGCTGTCTGATGGTCAACACCGCCGTTTCTTTTTAAATAAATCAACCCTTCGGGAGTAACATAGTTTACAAACCAGCTTATTTCATCAGCATGGGCTTCAATCACCACTTTAAATTTATTATCAGGATTAATTACACCAACTGCCGTTCCGTAGGAGTCCACATAATGAGTATCTACATAAGGCTTCAGATATTCTATCCATAGTTTTTGCCCCCAGGTTTCAAAACCAACAGGTGATGCATTGTTGATATACAATTGTAAAAACTGAAATGCTTCGTTGCTGATAATAGATTTTTTTGCCTTTTTCGCTTTCGCCATAGTTTGTTTAATTAAGTGTGTAAAAATAGCTAAATACTACGGATTAATAGTAACAGGGCCGAAAATGCCATCAGCCCATCCAGTATAAAATAATAAAAGAAGTCAGAAAAATTTTGCCTGGCATAATTGTATAAACAGGCAGTTATAATTCCCGGAATAAGCAAGATGGAAATTGATAAAATAGTATAATCAAAGGGATGTAACAGTATAGTGGAAACGGCAAAAATAATCAGCGAAAAAATGAACAAGTATAAAATTCCTTTTTCACTTAAATAAGTGATAAGGCTTCGGATACCGGCCGCTTTATCATCCTGCCTGTCACGGTAGTCGAATAAAATACAGATTGCATATATGAGGAAAAACCGGCTTAGTATAAAAAGAGTAAAATCATTTTGCCAGGGTTCGCCGGAAATAAGTAGGGGCAGCAGTGTAGTTACATTCATCCACACTAGAGCCAGGAAAATAGTTTTACCTAACGCCACTTTCCTCAATGCCCTAAATAAGGGATGAGGAATTTTAGGTGCTGAATAAAGAAAAGTAATAGTGGCAGAAAGTAATAGCCAATGCCAGTAAGGTAGTAAGTAAAAGAAAAAAATGCCAGAGCCAATCAGACCAATTATGAAAAGAATAAGATGAACGTTTCGGTTTTTTTCCACCCATTTTATACGGGGCGAATGGATAACGGAATCCGATGTAAGATACCAGTGAAAGCTATAACTGCAAATGGTGGAGAACAGCACAAAGAGAAGAAAATAAATATTTAGCTCACTACGTAAGACAAGCCTGTACGTTTGATCCACCATTGCAACAGCACAGCCTGCAATAAAAAGATTGCTGTAAATAAAAAAGTGGAAAAGCTTTTTAGCCATTTTACAAAGCTACCGGGTGGTAAGCAGGGTTACTGCCGGAACACATAAATGGTTGGCGAACTTATGGTATCACTGGTATTACCGGCTTTGTCACGAACAGCCATTCTTAAAATGAGTGTATCCCGTTCCCGTTGTGCCGGGTTGGAGCCAGGAATAAACGGAGGGTTGAAAGCAGATAGAATGCTTTGATAATCTAAAGTAGCCTGTATCTGTGTCCTGGTATTTTTTGGAAATACAGGAAATTTGTAGCGAATAGTATCCCTGATAGTAGCCACCACCCGTTTGTTTAGCCTTTTCTTGATAATTATTACAGAGTCCTGTACATCACCTTCCTTATCGGTACATTCAAGTGTTATAATAAAAGTTCCGTTAAGAGGAATAAAATTTCCATTGATGGATTTTACCGTGATGGTAGGTTTTGTCAGGAACTTATCTTTGCTACAGGCAATCATTGTTACCACTAAGGCCACTATCACAAACAGGCTGAGTTTCATTGGTGCGATTTGAGTGAAAACAAATTTACAATTTTTGGCAACACAAAGTGACCATGCCCGAACAATGGAATCATAAAGTTTTTGGGGTAAAAGAGAGTGATTTTGAGGAAATAGCCCTCGAAGTTTTCAGATTTCAGGGTCAGAATAGCCCCATTTATAAAGATTATTTGCAGGCTTTGAATATTAACCCCTCTGATGTTTCATCTTTAGCCCAAATTCCCTTTTTACCGGTTCGGTT
>JBKJIX010000018.1:0-19666 GCA_046598205.1 Chitinophagaceae bacterium | reverse complement strand
GCCCACAAAGTTTTTCACGAAGAACACAACGTATTGAAAGTAAAGGAATTTTTCTTTGTGAACTTTGTGTTTTCTTAGTGTTCGTTGTGCTACGTTTACTTTTGAGACAGCCTCTTTGAAATTTATTAACAGTAGTACCAATACTTATACCACCAGCAATATCCCCAGCCATCGCAATAGTAGTACCAGTAGTAACAAAGGCCTGCACCACGGGAACCTTCAGGAGCTTTGTAATTCTTCCGGAATGCTTTAACTGCCTTGTTAATTGATTTGGCATTTGCACTGGTCAACACCTGACCGGCTCTGTAAGTTACACCGCTGATAGTGGCTGTTCTGTCAGATGCACCGCGGCTAACGTCAAGGGCGGCACTCGAAACAAGGCTTAAAAAGCCTATGTCCGAATCGGTTAATGTTGTACCCTCTTTGAAAGCAGATACATTTTTTTCTGTTTGTCCAAATGCTACTGAAGCCATCAGCAGCATTGTAGCAGAAAACAAAAGTTTGATCCTTTTCATAATTGATTTTTTGGGGTGATAAAATTTAACGACTGTTTAAATGTATTCCTTTTTTCGATAGGGAGAAATGATATCTATATGATGAAAAATATATTTCAAATCTCTTTGGTAAAAGTAAGGACATAAAAAAAATACACCTATACCCAATATTGGGTATTTATAACTTATACTGCTACCGGATGCAGACTCTATAAAGTTACGTTGTTCCTGTTTTAATTCGCTTATTATATTTGCAATATGTTTAGTCTCAGCATACGCACAATTCAGCCGGCAGATAATCCTTTTCTTTCCAAAATTGTAAAAGATACGTTGGCAGAATTTGGTGTCAATCACCCCGGTACCGTGTATTATGATGCAACAACAGATGCCTTGTATGAACTATTTCAAAAAGAAGGTGCTGCTTATTTTGTAGCTGAGCTGGATGGGGAAATAACAGGCGGAGGCGGTATTTATCCAACCGATGGTTTGCCTGACGACACTTGTGAATTGGTAAAAATGTATTTGTTACCGCAGGCAAGGGGTACTGGTTTTGGCAGAACATTGATTGAAAAAAATTTAGCCTTTGCTAAAGAAGCAGGCTATAAACAAGTGTACCTGGAAACGATGCCGGAACTGAAACAGGCATTGAAAGTGTATGCAAAATTTGGTTTCGAATATTTAAAAGGGCCAATGGGTAATAGCGGACATACCGGGTGCAGTTTGTGGATGCTGAAAGAATTATAGTTGTCTGTTACCCGTGCTGAACCAGCAACTAATGACCAGCAACCATATTTACCTCATACACCGGACTGAACAAATACATTTTTCCGGTTTTCACTTCCCTGCATTTAAATCTTTTTCTCAGTTTCTCCCCTTTTTGAAATACCCTACCATCTTTTATTTTAAATAAAGCACCGGGCAGTATTTCTTCAATCAATTGATGATGGTTTTCCTTTACGTCATACTTTCTTAAGGCCCGCAGCAAACCATCTTCGGCACAGCTACTGGCAGCAGGGTTTTTTAATGATTGGAGTAACTCCTTTTCAATGTCAGGCGGAAAGATTTTACTTTGCAAAAACTGTTTCAGCAACTGCCCATAAATTATTTTCCACTCCTTACCATGTGCCAGTACTCTATTACTATGCTGCTCAAAAGTGAGTAAGTGGGCTAATTCATGTAACAAAGTAATAAGGAAAGAAAATTTATTGAGATTCCCGTTTACACTGATGCGGTGATTGGCATGATGGGTGCGGTGGCGATAATCACCCAAAATGCTTTTCCGTTCTTTGGCAATCGTTAAATGTACTTTGTGTAGTAGCAGATAAGCCGTTACACCATCGCCTGTGCCGGGAGGCAAATAATTTTGTAAATGGTCAATGGGAATTTCTTTTTTAGGCATTCTTTTTTTTCTTCACCTGGTCTGTCGTCTTATCATTCCGGCCTCACAAGTTTTATTGATTACCGGCAACCGAATCCTGCTTTTTTTGTTGCAACAATTTCTGCAACGATGCTACTTCTGCAAAAGAATAAACCAGGTAAAGGCCCATGCAAATTACCAATGCCGGTTTGTTGATATTCTTTTTAACCACCATGATGTAGATAAAAGCGGCTATAGCTATCAGGAAAAATTTTATCATAAAACTTCCATATAAAGAGCGGACAGAAGAATTAGGATTGTTTGAAGTAATTGATTTGTGGGAGATATAAAACGATAAAGCAGTTGCAATGAATAAAATAAGGTTACCACCAATCAAAACAAGATCATCAATACCTTGCTTGTTGAGAAAGTTCTTTCCAATTAAAAAAAAAGCATTCAAAAAAACAAACAGAAGCAGTAAAGGAAACCAGGGCTTTCTATTTTTCATCTTTTGGTGGTTTAGCTGTTTCCCGCATCAGTTTGTAAAAAATAGCGACGAGGGTGAGCAAAGGTAATACACAGGCCAGCAATGGTAATGTGTGCAGCCATTTATCTGCTTTCAACCCGATAAATACTGCCAGCCCCAGTGCCACTACTAACTGGGTACCCAGGCTGGCATACCGGAGAAAAAACTGTTTATTACTATTTGATGGCGGCTTGTTGTTCATTGCTGTTCATCTCCACAATATTAGCACCCATATGGCATTGGCCGTTGAAGGTTGCGGTAGGTTCCAACTGCAATTTGCCGGCATACAAATTTCCTGTTACTACACAATCGCCCCGCAGTTGCAGCAATTCTTTTGACCTGATATTACCAGACACTTTTCCTGTAATATCTGCCTGGTTGCCGGAAATATCCCCTTCTACTACTCCGCTGCTACCAACAATAATCTTTGCAGCACTGGTAACATTACCAAGAACGGTACCATCTATCCGCAGATCACTATTGCTATGGATGTCTCCCTTAAGTGTAGTGCCTGCACCAATTAGTGTGGCACCGCCGCCATTCGTTTTATCTTGTTGCATGTCGGTTTTATTTTTAGTATTGAACATAGAAGTTGATTAATCGTTTGAGGGTTCCACCTTTGGTACATCAAGTTTGGCGGTGTCTAATTTTACCGCATTCGTTCCACTCAATGCTTTTTTAATGCCCTCAATATACTGCACATTATAGGTGTTTTGTTTTTCCAATCCATCCACCTGGTATTTTAACTGCCTTAATTCAGTTGCCGATTTATAATCAGTTGTGGCCCCCGGAATGTAATACTTCAAGGGGGTAAAAACGATAAGAGCAACTGTTAGCCCTACCAGCAATACAAAAATGGTGCTCAACATGATATAAACACTTAACCGGGACAGCTTAAATGTTACTACCTCCTCATACGTATCATCGTTCATCACCACCAGCCGGTAGCGGTTCCGGAGCCTTTTCAGGGTTGATCCGGCATCTAATTTTACCATAACCAAATTTTAAAAAACTAAAGGTAAGTAATGAGCTCTGGTTTTGTCAGTTTCCGTTCATCAATTTACCGTCAAAAAAAAGGCTTATTTTCGCCTGATTATTAGTGATTTGAGGATATTAGCGGCCAGAAATAAAACTCAATTTTTTTTCAACACAATTAATGAAAATAATGGGGAAATTTTTAGCTCCTCTTTTATACTAAAATGATTGAAATTCAGTTATTAAGACTTTAGATTAAGACATAAAATGCGACCCAACCAATATACTTTTACTGCTGCCATCTTTCTTATCCTTTGCCAGGCATCCATCACTGCTTTCAGCCAAAAGGGGGTAGATATTGAAATCAAGAAACCGCAGGAATACGAAGAAAGAGTATTACGGTCTGAAAAATCGGATAAAGGCAAATTCGGTTTGCCGAAGCGTTTTATCCAGAACACTGTAACGCATTACAACTATTATTTCAATGCCAATAATAAACTGAACGAGGTACTGGGAAGAGCCAAGACGGCTTTTGTGGATGATTACACCAAATTATTGCCTTTTTACAATTACTCGTTAGATGCAACGGTACAGGATTCCATTCAGCTGGACTCGATAACCTACAAATCTTCCACCGGTATAGCCCTGCATGACCTCCGAAACGATTGGGTTGACAACCTCTACCTGCTGTGGGGAGCATCTTATTACCTGCAAAAGAAATTTGATTCAGCTTACCTGATGTTCCAGTTTATTAATTATGCCTTTGCACCAAAAGAAAAAGATGGATATTACCGTACTATTGGAAGTAAAATGGACGGCAATTCTGCTTACAGCATTTCCACAAAAGAAAAGAAAAGCCTGCCCCGCAAGATATTTTCTGAACCACCCAGCCGTAATGAATCATTTGTCTGGCAAATACGAAATTTTCTGGCACAAGATCAATTGGCAGAAGCCGCCAGCCTGATAGTGACACTGAGAAATGACCCCCTCTTTCCAAAACGTTTACAAAATGATTTGCATGAAGTGCAGTCGCTTTGGTTTTATAAACAGAATATGTGGGATAGTGCCGCATCGCACCTCGTAGAAGCATTAAGCAGTGCCACTAACCTACAGGAAAAATCCCGGTGGGAATACCTTGCTGCGCAGCTATATGAGCTATCAGGCAATCACAAAGAATCGGAAAAATATTATGTAAAAGTCAGCAGCCATACCACTAACCCCATATTAGATATTTATGCCCGGCTGTATGCCATCAAGGTAAATAAAGATGGTGGTGAAAAAACAATTGAGAAGAATGTTGACGAATTGCTGAGAATGGCCAAAAAGGATAAGTATGAAGAGTACCAGGATATTATTTACTACATGGCTGCACAGATGCAACTGGAAGGAAATAATATAGATGAGGCAATGAAACTCTTGCAAAAAA
Source organism: Chitinophagaceae bacterium (assembly GCA_046598205.1). Taxonomy (GTDB): domain Bacteria; phylum Bacteroidota; class Bacteroidia; order Chitinophagales; family Chitinophagaceae; genus JJ008. The sequence goes on along the minus strand of JBKJIX010000018.1, from coordinate 14,888 downwards.
GCACACAATTCACCAGCAATAATGCTGCGCAACGTAACAAAGCCTTTCTTCAATTGGCTGAACTGTCCTTTGAAAGAAAAGAATACCGGCAGTCATATAACTTTTACGATAGTCTGCGGTTAGATGACCCCACAATTAAAAACCTGGAAGATATTAAGACAAGAAAAACAATGCTGGGAAACCTGGCCACTAATTTTGAAATTGCAGGTCGCCAGGACAGTTTGCAACGTATTGCCGCTATGCCGGAAAGTGAAAGAAAAGATTTTGTAAAAAAACTGGCGAAGGATATCCGTAAAAAACAAGGGTTGAAAGACGAAGTGCCAATTTCTGCAGGTCCTGCTTTTACAACTCCTGCCCTTTTCCCTGCAACACAAGCAAAAGGTGAGTGGTACTTTTATAACGCAGCTTCCAAAACAAGGGGTGTCGCTGAATTTAAAGCCAGGTGGGGAACCCGCCCTAATATTGACAACTGGCGGCGCAGCTCCACCCTCAATGCAACGATACAACAGAACAGTAACAACAAGCCGGGCGATAATACCAATAACAACAGACCCGGCCGTGATAATACTGTAGTGGGTGAAGTTACTTATGAAGATTTGTATGCCAACCTGCCGCTTACAACAGAGCAAGTAAAGCAATCAAATGATTCGTTGCAGGAAGCAATGTTTGCAATGGGTAAAATATATGTGCAGGAAATTGAAGACTGCAAAGCAGGTACAGAATCATTAGAGCAGCTTCGCAACCGATTTCCGCTATTTGATAAAATGGATGAAGTGCTCTTCAATCTTTATTACTGTTATAATAAAAATGGCGAGTCGGCAAAAGCGGCCGCTATTAAAAAACTGATGGGTGATAAATTTGGTGGCAGCAACTTTACCACTATTGTAAACACGGGGAAAAATCCCAAATCCACTGGAAATAATCCGGATGCCACTAAAACATACGAGAAAATATATGACCTGTTTATAGAAGGAAAATTTGATCAGGCCATTGCTGAAAAGAAAATTGCTGACAGCCAGTATGGAAATAATTACTGGACACCACAGTTACTCTATATCGAAGCTGTTTACTACATTAAACAAAGAAATGACAGCACCGCAAGAACTGTATTGACTTCTATCATCAGCCAGTTTCCTAATACACCCTTAGCTATCAGAGCTACCAACCTGCTGACTGTGCTGAGCCGAAGGGTTCAAATAGAAACAGAGTTAAGTAATCTTGTTGTTACCCGCAACACTGATGCTGGTACAACCGCTACCCCCCCCGTTGTAACAGCTCCCCGTGTACAACCAAAAACAGATTCTGTGAAAACACAACCGATTGTAGCAAACAATAATCCCAAACCGGTAACAAACACCCCACCACCAGTAAGCGGCACACCAGCCTATACATTTAATGCTGCCGAGCCTTGTTATGTAGTAATGGTACTCTCAGGGGTAGATCCTGTTTTTTGTAATGAAGCGAAAACCGCCTTTACCCGTTTCAACAGTCAAACCCAATCTAATAAGACAATGAGAAATGAACTGGTGGAAATTGACAAGACTAACCGGCTGTTGCTTATGTCGCCATTTAAAGATACCCAGGAAGCAATGACCTATATAGAAAGTACTAAGCCCAAACTGGCTTTCGACATTCTACCCTGGTTAAAGAGTGGCAGGTACTACTTCCTCCTCATAACAGATCAAAATTTAGGTTTGCTAAAGGCTAATAAGGATGTTGAGGCCTATAAAGCATTCCTCAATCAGCAGATGCAGTATAAATTTTAGGTCTGCCATTTACTTCAACGACAGAAGAAACCCACTTTGACAAAAAATTAATGCCTGCCAACACCTTACCCGCCAAGGTTTACTTAATTTCGGTACTTCGTTTATTGAAGTATTAGCTTTAAATGACTATCCGTATAAATGAACCAAGAACAAATCTGAACCACATAGGTACAAAGAAATCATAGATTTTCACATAGTTCTTATGTGTTTATTCCTTATTTGGCCTATGTTTCTATGTGGTTCAAGAACATAATTCAGATAAACTCATAGTCACTTAATTTTTCTTGTTCTCTTCTAAGATATAACCTCAACCATGTATCTGATATGAAAAAAGCTGTCCGTATTTTTTGGCGCATTTTTGCAGGTGGTTTTATTGTCTTTGTTCTGCTGATATTACTCGCCAATTTTGGTGTATTTGGCAAAATGCCTACACTTGATGATCTGGAAAACCCTTCCATATTGCAAGCATCAGAAGTGTATGCTGAAGATGGTACACTGATGGGTAAATATTATACAGAAAGGGGCAACCGCAGCAATGTAAAATACCGGGACATTTCAAAACACATTATTGATGCCCTGGTGGCAACAGAAGACGAAAGATTTTACAGTCACAGTGGTATAGACTTTAAATCAACAATGCGGGCCATGGTTACGTTGGGAGGTCAGGGCGGTGGTAGTACCATAACCCAGCAATTAGCATTGAACCTCTTTAACGAAAGGGCTTCCAACAGGGCTATCCGGGTGATTCAAAAATTAAAAGAATGGATCATTGCAGTAAAGCTGGAGAAAAATTTCACTAAGGAAGAGATATTAACATTGTACCTGAATGCTGTACCATTTGGTAATAATATCTATGGCATTCGCAACGCTTCCAGAACTTTCTTTCAAAAAGAACCTGACAGGCTTAATGTGGAAGAATCTGCACTGCTCGTAGGTATGCTCAAGGGAAATAGCATTTACAATCCTGTCCGCAATCCAAAAGCCGCATTGGAACGACGCAACATCGTAGTTAGCCAGATGGAGGTGAACAAAAAAATTACACCTGCTGAGGCCACCAAGCTAAAAGCTCTACCCATTAAACTGAATTACAAAAAATTGGATGAAAATACCGGGTATGCACCTTACTTCCGGGAGATATTGAAAAGTGAAATAAAAGAAGCATTAAAAGATATAAAGAAACCCAACGGTGGCACTTATAATATTTATGATGATGGGTTAAAGATTTATACCACTATCAATATCCAGATGCAGCAGTATGCTGAAGAAGGAATGGCCTTGCAAATGACAGCCTTGCAAAGGGGCATCAGTGCAAGAAATGATTTTAAAACAGGATCGATATGGAAAGGTCATGAAAAAATTATTGAGAAGGCGGTAAAGGAATCTGATCGCTGGAAAAACCTGGAAGAAGATGGACTTAGTGATAAAGAGATCAGGGCTTCTTTCGATGTAAAAGTTCCCATGAAAGTGTTTGCCTGGAACACAAAAAGGGAAAAAGATACTTTAATGACACCAATTGATTCTATCAAATATTCATTACAAATGGAGCAAGCCGGCTTTATGTCAATGGATCCGGTAACAGGTGAAATAAGGGCTTGGGTAGGTGGTATTAATTATAAGACTTACAAGAATGATCACATTAACCTGAAAACCAAAAGACAGGTAGGATCGGTTATCAAACCCCTTCTATATACACAGGCAATGGAAGAAAGGGGATTTACTCCGGAAACCGAATGTGAAAATGTAGCCCAAAATTTTGGTGGAGATGCCTGGGTTCCTTCAGGCAAAAGATGTGGAGGTGGAAGTATGAGTATGGCCAATGCCCTGGCCTACTCAAAAAACTGTGCAACTGCTTATATTATGAAACAAGTGGGACCTAAACAATTTGTTGATTTTTTAAGCCGACTAAATATTCCGACACCCATAAAACCTTACCCTTCAATTGCATTAGGTACTTGCGACCTTTCTATGTACGAAATGCTGTGGGGTTATACCATATTTGCAGGTCGTGGCTTTTCTACAAAACCTTACAGCATCAGCCGAATTGAAGACAGGAATGGTAACGTTATTAAGCGGTTTGACTTTAGTGTGAACCGGAAAGAGGCCATAAGCGAAGCAACAGCCTACACGATGGCAAGAATGATGCAGGGAACGGTTGATAAAGGAACCGCAAGGGGAATGAGAAGCCGTGTAGGTGCTAGTGAAATGGGTGGCAAAACAGGCACCACTGATGACAATGCAGATGCCTGGTTTTTGGGCTATACCCCCCAGCTATTAGCAGGCTCCTGGGTGGGGTTTGAATATACTTTTATGCGCAATCAATCAGATGGCAATACGATTGCCCGTCCGATAACAGAATATTTTTTCAAAAAAGTGCTAGCTAATAAAAAATTGGGTATTGAAAAAGATGCCAAATTTGTTAAACCCGCCGAACTGGAAAATGAAATGATGAGTGCCGATAATATTAATTTTAGTGACTACGATCCCAACCCCGGTGCTGAAGGCACTGACCAGGGAGTTGGTAACCCGGAAGACTATAACGATTTTGAAAATAATGACAGCATCGGATCTGAATCAAAAGATTATTCAGATGACGATACTAAAAAGAATCCACCATCCAAAAAAGATACCACCTCAAAACCGCCGCTGAAAAAAGAAGACGACAATAAAACACCGGCAAAAAAAGATAAGCGGTAAAAAAGTATTTATTGCTTTTTGAAACTGTCCCGTCAAAAATGGGGCAGTTTTACTTTTTACCCTGTACTGCGTAACTTTAGTGCAATAGTATTTTTCAGCATTAAACCACTAGAATGGAATACATAGCCCTTGCACTGGCTCCCGGCATTGCTATCTGTATGTTTATCTTTTATAAAGATGTTTACAACAGGGAGCCAAAACTTAATCTTATTGTAAGTTTTATATTGGGCTGCATCGCCATATTCCCTGCCATTTTGTTTGAACAGGCTTTTAGTTATACAATTGATGGCACCATTACCGGTGTGGCTATTTTCTCCTATGCGGTGGTGGGCTTTAGTGAAGAGGCAAGTAAATTTCTTGGCCTTCGTTTTTATTCTTACCGGCAAAAAAATTTTGATGAACCTTTAGACGGTATTGTATATAGCGTAATGGTAAGTATGGGTTTTGCAACCCTGGAAAATGTAATGTATGTAATGAAATATGCAGAAGCTGGCCAGGGGCTACAAGTTGGCATTCAACGAATGTTTTTAAGTGTACCCGCCCATGCCTCTTTTGCTGTGGTAATGGGATATTTTGTGGGTAAAGCGAAATTCAAATCAAGTAACAGTTTAATGGTGATGTTTACAGGTTTGCTTATCGCCATCTTCTTCCACGGCACCTATGATTTCTTCCTTTTCCTGCCCACCTATTCACACATTGGTAAAGAAATGAGTGAGGGCTTGCTGGCAGCCGGTGCTATTGGCTCTTATATTGTTTGTCTTGTGCTCAGCCGCAAACTTATCCGCTACCACCGGAATATTTCTCAAATAATGTTTAAAGATAAAAACACCAACATCAGTGCTTAGTATCCGAAAGACCGGCAATACCGATATTCCTCTCATCCGTGAGCTGACTTTCAAAGTGTGGCCACAAACTTATGCAGCAATTATAACGAAAGAACAGATAGACTTTATGCTGGAGATGATGTACAGCGAAACTTCATTGCAGCAACAAATGAATGATGGCTGCCAGTTTATTATTGTACATAGTGAAAGTGAACCGGTTGGCTTTGCTTCTTATCAGGAAACAGTGCCTTCTGTTTTTAAATTACACAAAATCTATGTCCTGTCATCACAGCAAGGCAAAGGAACAGGCAGATTTGTTATTGATTATATCATCACTAACATTGAACAGTGGGGAGCCACTGCCTTGCAATTACAGGTGAACCGCCAAAACAAAGCAAAGAAATTTTATGAGAAGCTTGGTTTTATTGTAATAGAAGAAGCTAATTTCGATATTGGCAACGGTTTCTTTATGAATGATTATATAATGGAGAAAAAGCTGTAAAGAAAATCCTACTTATCATCGGCCCTGGGAATTTTGCATTCCAGCAAATTTCTCGGATCCATCTGATCTTCATTTTTGAACATTCGCAAATCCATCTCAGTACCAAATGTATAAGTACCGATGCTTTGCCCTGCTATCACATTCTGTCCTTTTTTCACTAATGGTTTTGCAAGGCCATCGTACCAGAAATAGTAATTCTTATAGTAAATAACGATCTCATACCGCTTGTCTTCCGTTTCATTTACATTACTTACAGTACCGGTAATACAACTGCGAACAATGGTATCCACCTTGCTCACCATAATTACTTTTAAATCCTGTGGTTCCCAGGTAAAAGCTTCTTTAGGCTCTCTGCCCGACCCATGCTCAAAAGGGCATTTGAGCTGACCAATATCCTTTTGTGCTAAAAGGCTTACTGGTGCAGTACACAGAAATAAAATGACCAGGCAAACGTTGTGTATTAATTTCATATAAATAAATTTAAAATGTTGATACTGATTAGTCTCTTGATAAGCTCAGTTTTTTTGCCATCTCTGAACTCATTGTATCTGCCGATATACCGTACCCATTCACCAATACACCTTTCATGCCAGTTATTGAGTCTATAGCATATACTACGGCTTCATCAGAAGGATCTGAGTTGCCTTCAAACCGGTAAACCTCCACTATCTCAAAGTCATTCACATCAAACTTGCCTGCATGACAAATCAGACAGTTTTCCTGCAGGTTGAAATCAAGTTCAAATCCCCTCTTTTTAAGGCCGTTCACAGCTTCCGACACCGTATCATATGTATACATTTTTACACAGTTTTATTTGTATAAAGTTATTCTTTGTTTTCAAAAATTGCAATAAGAATATTCTTTACACATACACCAACTGATGTGTTTGCTTAATTATACCCATCACAAATATGCTTTGAACATGTCCCATATTATCTATATTACTTAGTTTGTTTACATGAAAGTCGTGGTAAGCATTCATATCTTCACACATCACTTTCAGCATAAAATCAAATTCACCCGAAATAGTATAACATTCCACTACATCCGGCATTAGCTGAATAGCTTTTACAAATTTTGTACCAGCCGTTTTATTATGTTCCTTCAATGATACATAGCAAATAGCAATCAGGCTTTTCTTTACCTTGGTATGATCCACTAATGTGGCATACTGTTTTATCACACCATTTGCTTCCATACGTTTTATCCGTTCATGTACCGGTGTGGTGCTCAGGTGTATAGTATCAGCAATTTCTTTCACCGTCATCCTTGCATTTTGCTGAAGCAAACTAAGTATGGACAGGTCTTTTGCATCCAGGGCAATATTGCCAATAGCTGTTTTTTCTGTTTGGGTCGTTTTTGCCATGTTTAAAAAGTATTTTCCCCTTTAAATATTACATTAAAAGGATATTCTCCCAAATTTACACAATTCTTTAGAAATATATTCTAAGTCAGTATTTTTGACATCTAAAAATTAAAATATGTCAACACTATCAAAAACCTCTATTGATTTCAACCTTGCTTACAAGGTTGCAGATATTTCCCTGGCTGACTGGGGACGTAAAGAAATCCGTTTGGCCGAAGCAGAAATGCCTGGTCTTATGGCTATCCGTAAAGAATACGGACCTTCTCAACCACTGAAAGGTGCAAGAGTAGCTGGTTGTCTGCACATGACTATCCAGACGGCTGTACTGATTGAAACACTAACTGCACTTGGTGCAGAAGTAAAATGGAGTTCTTGTAATATCTTTTCTACACAAGATCATGCTGCCGCTGCTATTGCTGCTGCCGGCATTGGTGTATTTGCCTGGAAAGGACAATCGCAGCAAGAAGCTGACTGGTGTATTGAACAAACATTATTTTTTGGCAGCGTAGACAAGCCATTGAATATGATTTTGGATGATGGTGGCGACCTTACTAATATCGTTTTAGATACATATCCTGAATTAATTCAGCATGTAAAAGGTATTTCTGAAGAAACTACTACCGGTGTTCACCGTTTATATGAAAGAGTAGCAAAAGGTACATTACCAATGCCAGCAATTAATGTAAACGATTCTGTTACCAAATCTAAATTTGATAATAAGTATGGTTGCAAAGAATCGTTAGTGGATTCTATCCGCCGGGCTACTGATGTAATGCTGGCTGGTAAAGTAGCCGTTGTTGGTGGTTATGGTGATGTGGGTAAAGGCTCTGCAGCTTCTTTGGCTGGTGCCGGATGCCGTGTTATCGTTACTGAAATTGATCCTATCTGTGCATTACAAGCAGCTATGGACGGTTTTGAAGTAAAGAAAATGATTGATGCGGTAAAAGAAGCCGACATTGTAGTTACCGCTTCTGGTTGCCGTGACCTGATTCGTGGTGAGCATTTCAAATTAATGAAGGACAAAGTAATCGTTTGTAATATCGGCCATTTTGATATTGAGATTGATATCGCCTGGTTGAACAGTAACTACGGCAATACAAAAGACACTATCAAACCACAGGTGGATATTTATAATGTAGACGGGCATGATGTTATCATACTGGCAGAAGGACGTTTAGTAAACCTTGGTTGTGCTACTGGCCACCCATCCTTTGTAATGAGTAACTCATTCTCTAACCAAACGTTGGCGCAAATAGAATTGTGGTTAAACCACAAAAACTATGAGAATAAAGTATATGTGCTGCCAAAGCATCTGGATGAGAAAGTTGCCCGTCTGCACCTTGCAAAGATTGGTGTAGTGTTGGAAGAACTGACAGATGCACAATCTGAATACCTTGGCATCAGCAAGGAAGGCCCGTTTAAGTCTGATTTGTACAGATATTAATAAATATCGCTTTTTTTTGTTTAAAACCATCTGCCAGCCGGCGGATGGTTTTTTAATTTATACCTTGCTGGAACTATTATTGCAGTACAGACCGTTTATGAAACAAGCAGCCGTATATATACTTATTACTTTTTCAGTCTGGTTAACAGTTGGAACGCCTGTATTAGCAAATAAAATTTTCAACCATTTTCCCGACAGTACTCAGACCTCTACCCAATCGCAGGCAATAGCCTGGTTGGATTCTGTGCAACATACTGATTCAAGCAGTTTTTGGATAAATGTGCCTCCGGGTATTTTTTTTGAGAACCTGCGGGGTTTTGCAATATCGCCATTAAAGTTTTATGAAGGCCGTACCAATAATTTTTGTGCCTATTCTGCCCTAACGTATCTGCCGTTAAAAAACGATCCGTTGGGTTTTTGCCAGTTTATGCTCAAACTATACCAGGAAGGAAAAGCCCAATATAACAAGGTGAACTTCAGACCCGGCAAAGCAATTTTACTGGAAGCTGGTTTACTAAAGTTTAAAGGGGCACTTGACTTAAATCCTGCTGCACAGATGTGGTTCCTTTGCCTGGCAGACCGTTTTAAAGGCTATCTCAATTTTGTAAACCGCAATTTTGATAAAGGAGATGAAAATACATTGTGGGCTTCTACCAATTATGCAAAATTCAACCGGATGCTTCGCAAAGTCTGCAAACAAAAAGTACGGGCTAGAGGCGCAGATATTATGCGGCCATTTATTAATGACATGTATAGCTATATAAAAGAACGTCTACAAAGAGGAACGGTATTTCTTTATCTCAACAATCGGTTTTTATACCGGAAAAAACATACTTTTTCCCGTTTTAGTATTCCAACCCATTATATAATAGTATTGGATATTCAAAAAATCGATGCCACTAAGATCAATCTTGTTTACTGGGACTATGGACTAAAATCACTACAACAAATTTCACCTAAACTATTACGTAAAGCTATTTTTGGAGTTACTCATGCCCAAAATGTAAAATGAGAAGTTATTTATTCTATAGTATTATCGCCTGTCTATTTCTTGCAGCTTGCTCATCCAGCAAAGAGTTGTCGGCGGATTATTACCTGCAAAACGAAGAAATACTTGTTTCTATCAAAGATCGTTTTAAAAAGATACATCGTCTTCACCCCTTTTCATTTGAAGTGCGGGATAAAAATTATTCTGAGGTGGGTATTGAAATTATTACTGACACAATGCGTTACATCTATCACTTTAATCCAGGGGAAAATAATCTTGCTGACACCTTAAAAGCACACCGTTTTAATGTACCGGAAATGCTTACTCTTTTTGCCGACATGAAACAAATGCGATGCACCTGGATAACTAATCTTGACTATTTTGAAAGAGGCCAGGAAAAGTATATGGTATTTCTCTCACTGCGGCACAACAAACTAGGATCAAAAAGAAAGGAAAAATATTTTACCATTGCTTTCTTTGATCAGCCGCAGTTTTTTGACAACAAAGGAAGATTGCTGGATAAAGAACAAAGTAGAAATATCATGAAGATAAATGGACAGGTTTTTTACAAAATAAATAGCAGGGCCTGTTTTACACTCTCGGACACCTTCCGGTAACGAAGAATCCCATTACGCCGTTTGCTTCAAATAAATGGGGAAGTGGCCCGTCTGCACCTTGCCAAGATTGGTGTAGTGATGGTGGAACTCACAGATGCTCAATCAGAATACCTCGGCCTCAGCAAAGAAGGTCAGTTTAAGTCTGATTTGTACAGGTATTAAAAGTTGTAAAACCTACCATAGCAAACCCGTCTCTTTTTACCAGGAGGCGGGTTTTTTCTTTGTCCGCCGTAGCTTTAGCGAAGGTGGATGTCCACCGTAGCTTTAGCGAAGGTGAATTATTATAGCCAGCTTTTGTACTGCCCTGAGTTTAATCAAAGGGTAGCCCTCAGGGTTCTGTACGTTACTGAGCAGTTGCGGAATTTCCACCCCTCCCCCACTTTATTACAAAAGGCTATTATGCTGTTTGTTCAACTGCAAAAATATTTTCTGTTTGTGAGATAAGAATTTGGAAGAAATGGGATAAATTGGAAAAAAGAAATTAAATTATAAAAAGATGCCCCGCAGGTAGGCGAGGCGCTAAATGTTTACACAACGGAATAATCCTTATTGTGATTTGCTTTCAACATAAAGATATATAAACTACTGCTGTATGAAAAAAAATATTTTAGGTTTGGATTTAGGAACTACATCTATAGGTTTTGCACACATAATAGAAAATGAGGAAGATGTAACCGAATCGGCAATTAAAAAAATCGGCACCCGAATCATCCAATACGACAATTTTTCAAAGGTTGATAAGTCAGGAAAAGTTTCGGAATCTAAAAAACCAGAAGATGACTTTGCTGCCGGAAGAGGCTTGTCACCTAATGCAGATAGAACATTAAAACGAGGTGCTAGGCGTACATTAGACAGGTATCAAGATCGTAGAAAAAATCTGATTAATGCTCTTTTGAAAGCCAATATTATTTCAACAGAAACAATTCTTGCTGAAAATGGCAAAAACACAACACATAGTACCTATGCTCTCAGGGCAAATGCAGCACATTCACAAATCAGTTTGGATTCACTAGCAAGAGTGCTTCTTGCCATAAATAAAAAAAGAGGATATAAAAGCAGTAGAAAAGCCAAAAATGAAGATGAAGGACAAGCTATAGATGGAATGGCTATAGCAAAGCGACTGTATGAAGAAAATCTTACGCCTGGTCAATTAGCTTACCAATTATTAAAAGAAGGGAAAAAGAATATCCCTGATTTTTATCGTTCAGACCTGCAAGCTGAATTTGATAAAGTATGGGATATGCAGAAGCACTTTTATCCCGATGTTTTTACCGATGACTTTAAAAAAGAATTAGAAGGAAAGGGGCAAAGAGCTACCTCAGCTTTGTTTTGGATAAAAAAAGAGTTTAATACGGCTCAAAACAAAGAAAAAACAAGAGAGAAAAAAAAATTAAAAGCTTACGAATGGAGAAGCAATGCCGTGACACAACAGTTAGAAAAAGAAGAAGCCGCTTATGTAATTACGGAAATTAATAACAACCTCAACAATTCAAGCGGCTATTTAGGTGCCATTAGTGACAGAAGTAAGGAGTTATATTTCAACAAAGAAACAGTTGGACAATACTTGTACAAGCAGTTACAACACAATCCACATACCAAGCTAAAGAATCAGGTATTTTATCGGCAGGATTATCTGGATGAATTTGAAATAATTTGGGAAACACAAGCTCAATTCTATAAAGAACTAACCAAAGAATTGAAAGAAGAAATAAGGGACATCATCATATTCTATCAACGTAAATTAAAGTCACAAAAAGGATTAATCAATTTTTGTGAATTTGAAAGCAAGGAAATTGAAATAGAAAAAAACGGACAAAAAACAATGAAAACAATCGGATTGCGGGTAGCCCCAAAATCATCACCGCTGTTTCAAGAGTTTAAGATTTGGCAAGTACTAAATAATGTGGAATTAAGAAATAAGAAAATTAAACTAACCCGGTATTTAGAACAAGAAGAAAAAGAATTACTATTTGAAGAACTTAATTTGAAAGGCAATTTAACGTCTGTAAAAGTATTGACACTAATAGAACACACTTCCAAAGATTGGGAAATAAATTATGACAAACTTGAAGGCAATAAAACAGTCAAGGCATTATACGATGCCTATTTAACAATTTTAGAAACTGAAGGCTATGACGAAGATTTATTAAAATTATCAGACAAAGATGAAATTAATATTGCTGAGTTAAACACTCCTGCTGCTGAAATCAAAAATATGGTGAAACGTATTTTTGAAGTATTAGGAATCAATACCCAAATTTTAAATTTTAATGCAGAGTTAGACGGGAAAGCCTTTGAGCAGCAAGCTTCATACCAATTGTGGCATTTATTGTATTCCTATGAAGGAGATGATTCTTCAAGTGGCAATGAAAAACTATATGACTTGTTAATGAAAAAATTTGGGTTCAAAAAAGAACATGCACAAGTTTTGGCAAGTTTATCACTATCTGATGATTATGGCAGCTTGAGTACGAAAGCAATGCGGAAAATTTATCCTTTCATTCAAGAGTTGCATTATGACAAAGCCTGTTTGGAAGCAGGTTATAGACATTCAGCAGCATCGTTAACTAAAGAAGAAATTGAGAACCGTCCGTTAAAAGACACTTTGGAACTATTGAAGAAAAATAGCCTGCGCAATCCAGTAGTAGAGAAAATTCTCAATCAAGTAGTGAATGTTGTAAATACGTTGATAACAACCAACAGTGAAAAAGATGCTGACGGAAATATTGTCACCCATTTTAAGTTTGATGAAATCCGTATAGAATTGGCTCGAGACTTAAAGAAAAATGCAAAGCAAAGGGCAGAAATGACTACCAATATTAATGCCGCTAAAATTGTACATGAAAAAATATTTACCCTTTTACAAAAAGAATTTGGTGTAAAAAATCCAACCCGAAATGATATTATCCGGTATAAGCTCTACGAAGAATTAAAAAATAGTGGGTACAAAGATTTATACACCAATACATATATTCCCAGGGAAATTCTATTTAGCAAGCAGATAGATATAGAACATATTATTCCTCTATCCAAAGTTTTTGATGATAGTTTTTCCAACAAGACAATTGTATTTAGGAAAGATAACATCGAAAAGGGAAACAAGACTGCATTCGACTATATTGAAAGTAAATTTGGCAAGGACAAGCTAAACGAATTTGTTCTAAGAATTGAAATGCTTTTTGATAAAGGGAAAAACAGTAAAGAAGACGGAATTTCTAAGGCGAAGTATCAAAAGTTACTAAAAAAAGAAGCCGATATTGGCGATGGGTTTATAGAAAGAGATTTGCGTGACAGCCAGTATATAGCAAAAAAGGCGAGAAATATGCTGTATGAAATTTGCAGAGTAGTTACTCCAACTACTGGAAGCATTACTGACAGGTTGCGTGAAGATTGGGATTTAATAAACATCATGCAGGAACTCAATTTTGACAAATTTAAAAAGTTGGGATTAACTGAAATGGTTGAGAAGAAAGATGGAAGTTTTAAAGAACGAATTGTGGATTGGAGCAAAAGAAACGACCATCGTCACCATGCAATGGATGCTTTAACAGTTGCATTTACTAAACACAGCCATATTCAATATTTAAATTTTTTGAATGCCCGAAAAAATGAGAGCCATAAAGAACATGGCAAAATAATTGGGATTGAAAGAAAAGAAACATACGTAGTAAAAGATGATATTGGTAACAGTAAGCGAAAATTTAATTTACCCATTCCGAATTTTAGAGAACAAGCTAAAGCCCATTTGGAAAATGTATTGGTATCTCACAAGGTAAAAAACAAAGTGGTTACAAAGAATAAGAACAAGATTACTGGAAAAGATAAGCCGCAAGTAACATTAACACCAAGAGGACAACTACATAAAGAAACTGTTTACGGAAAGTATCAATTTTATGTAAACAAAGAAGAAGTTGTAGGTGGTAAAATGGATGAAGCAACAATACAAAAAGTAAGTAGCCCTCTCTTTAAAAAATTATTACTTGAACGATTAAAAGAAAATGGCAACGATGCGAAAAAAGCATTTACAGGAAAAAATGCATTTTCAAAAAATCCAATTTATTTGGATGTTACAAAAAACGAAGCTCTGCCAGAAAAGGTCAACCTAACTTGGTTAGAAGAGGATTATTCTATACGTAAAGACGTAACCCCCGAAAACTTTAAGGATACAAAAAGCATTGAAAAAGTACTTGATGCAAAAATAAAAGAGATATTATTGTCTCGTTTGAAAGAATATAATAATGATACTAAAAAAGCTTTTTCAGATTTAGAAAAAAACCCAATTTGGCTAAACAAGTCAAAAGGGATTTCGATTAAAAGAGTAACTATCAGTGGTGTAAAGAATGTGGAGTCTTTGCACCACAAAAAAGACCACCTGGGGAATGATATTTTGGATAAAAATGGCAATAAAATACCTAGTTCATTTGTAAGCACCGGGAATAACCATCATGTAGCAATTTATAGAGACGCAGAAGGCAAATTGCAAGAAAGAGTAGTGTCATTGTTTGATGCCGTACAATTGGTTAATACAGGGTTGCTGGTTGTTGATAAAATATATAATCAAGGATTGGGCTGGCAGTTTTTATTTACTATGAAACAAAACGAATATTTTGTATTCCCTAATGAAAAAACTGGCTTCGATCCCAAAGGAATTGACTTGTTAGATGCCAAGAATAAAAAAATTATTAGC
>JBKJIX010000058.1:0-10484 GCA_046598205.1 Chitinophagaceae bacterium | reverse complement strand
GTGTGCTTACTGTTCCTAATCAGAACAAGGCTTTTGTTACACCTTTACTGAGCGGAGTTATTAAAACCCTGCTCGTACAGCCGGGAACTTTTGTAAAACAGGGCCAGGCCATTGCTACCATTGTTAATCCTGACCTGATACAAATGCAGCAACAGTTGCAACAAGTAAATGCGCAAATATCCCTTTCGGAAATTGAATTAAAAAGACAGAAAGAATTGGTGGAAGGTAATGCAGCGCCTTTAAAAAGATTGCAGCAGGTGCAAACTGAACTAACTACTTTAAAAACACAGCGTTCAGGTTTGCAAAAACAATTATCAGCATTGGGTGCATCACAAGGTTTTTCATCATCCGTTACGGTAAGGGCGCCTATCAGCGGCACCGTAAGTAAGGTGATGGCGCAGTTGGGTTCCAATGTCGATGTGTCCTCACCCATTGCAGAAATCGTAAACAATTCGCTGCTCCACCTGGATTTGTATGTGTATGAAAAAGACTTATCAAAAGTAAAGCCCAATCAAACCATACATTTTACCGTAACCAACAATGCAGGTAAAGAGTACGATGCGGAAATATTCTCTATAGGCACAGCCTTTGAAGCCAACACCAAAACC
This sequence comes from Chitinophagaceae bacterium, assembly GCA_046598205.1. Taxonomy (GTDB): domain Bacteria; phylum Bacteroidota; class Bacteroidia; order Chitinophagales; family Chitinophagaceae; genus JJ008. Next base: position 9,876 of record JBKJIX010000058.1, on the reverse strand, counting down.
ATTCCGGTACATGCTAAAGTAATGGGTGATAAAACAGGTTTGATAGATGGCATGAATGTTACTGCCAATATCAGCCTTGATAAAGCTACTGTAACCGCAGTCCCTACCGAAGCTATCGTTAGTTTCCAGGGGCAGGATTATATTTTTATAAAATCCGAAAAACATGCGGAAGCAGAACATGTAACTGGTGCAGACAGTGTAAAGCATGAAGAAAAGGAGCAACATACCGAAGCTGGTATCACATTTGAAAGGATACCCATTGTGAAAGGAACAACCGATGTTGGCTATACGGAAATCACTTTATTGAAAGAAATACCAAAAGATGCAAAGATTGTGGTGAAAGGTTCTTTTTTTATACTGGCTAAAATGACCAATTCTGAAGGGGATGCACATTAAATATACATGGAGTCGGAGCCCTGATTTGGTTTCTTTACTTATAATGAAATGTTTTATGCGGTAGGGTTTCCGAACTCACCAATTTTTAAAACTATAATTAAAAAAATAAAATTAAGCTTATGAGAAAAATATTTATTACGCTGCTGGGTGCACCTCTCATCTTGCTAACTGCCTGTGGCGATGCAACAGATTCCAAAGTAAATCAAACAGAACAACACAATGAAATGGATGGACATAGCATAAAGATTCAGCGGCCACTAAAAATGACAGCTTAGGTATGCGCATGGGTGGCAATGAGCTGGATTCAAAAAAGAAATAATTTTAATGATAACAATATTTTTAAATTAAAAACTAAAATTGTGAAACAGTTAATCGGATTACTGACGCTTATTTTATCAATATCAGTAGTACATGCACAAGATGAAATTACGCTGAAAACCGGCGAAACTATCACGGCACAGGTTTCGGAAGTTGGGGTTAATGAAATTAAGTATTATAAAGCCGATAATTTGCAGGGTCCTTTGTATGTGGCCGCTAAAGCAGAAGTAATGCAGATTGTTTACAAAAACGGCAGCAAAGATGTGTTTTCGTCATCATCTGTCAACAATGTAATAATGCAGCAGCAACCTCAAACAGTTATTGTGCAACAAACTGCCCGGGCAGGATACAGGCCGGTTGTCAGATTCCCTTTATTTGCACATATTGATTTGGGGCATAGTAATTATGGATATTATGGCGGACATCACAGAGCCCATCATGGCAGACATCATTAATTATTTAGGGTAATATACTTGTAGAATAAGGAAATTAATAATGTTGTTGGTTGTTATGTAAACAAATCGGGTAACTATAAAATTTAAAATTATGAAATGGAGAAACAGCAGGGAAAGTTCTAACGTAGATGACCGCAGGGGAATTTCAGGCGGTGGCCTGGCAGTTGGTGGTGGAGTGGCCGGGCTTATTATCTATCTTCTTTATACTTTTTTGGGAGGTAGCGGAGAACCTCCACAGATGCCGCAGTTGACAGATGAAACAACCCAGTCAAGACAATTAACACCTGAGGAAACGGCAGCCGATGAAGAAAGAGCAAAGTTTGTAAAAGTGGTGCTTGCAGAAACCGAAGATGTCTGGAATAAAATATTTTCTCAACAAGGGCAAACTTACCAGGAGCCGGTATTAGTTTTATTCAGGGATGCTGTGCAGTCTGCCTGCGGTAATGCAAGTGCTTCTTCAGGGCCCTTTTATTGTCCGGGGGATAATAAATTATACATAGACCTCTCTTTCTATCAGGATATGCAGAATAAGTTAGGTGCCCCCGGTGATTTTGCAATGGCCTATGTAGTGTCACATGAAGTTGGGCATCACATACAAAATCTCAATGGCACAGCCGAAAAAGTAAGCCGCCTGCGTCAGCAGTTGGATGAAGTTGAGTTTAACCGCTATTCAGTAAAAATGGAATTACAAGCCGATTTTCTGGCTGGTGTATGGGCACATCATGCAAATAAAATGAAAAAGATATTAGACCCCGGCGATATTGATGAAGCGTTGAATGCTGCAAATGCTATCGGGGATGACAGGCTCCAGCGTCAATCCACTGGCCGGGTGATGCCGGATGCTTTTACGCATGGCACTTCTGCCCAGCGGATGTACTGGTTTAAAAAAGGGTTTGAAACGGGTGATATAAAACAGGGAGATACATTTAATGACCCTTCACTGAACAATTGAATTTGACCGGAATATCGCAATAATAGAAGCTTTAAAATTTAAAATTAGGGGATTCGACCAGTATCATGAGCCACCTGCAGAATTATCTCAGGCAACCCGGACTTTTGCCCGTATGCTCACTGCTTTAACCGAAGAAGCCGAAGCAATCGGTTGGTATGAGCAGCGCATATCTGTAGAGAAAGATAAAGTTGCCAAAAAAATTATGGAAAAGGCTCAGGAAGAAGAGTTCATCCATTTTGCAATGGACCTGGAATTTTTACTCAGAAAAAAGGAGAAGTGGCAAATTGTTATGAAAAATATTCTGTTTAAAACTGGTGACATCGTGGAGAACAGTGAAAAAGCTGAAAAGAAAATTGAATAAAAAAATACTTACGCCTTTAGCTTATTATTTATTATCACAACTTATAAGGACTGAAGGTAAAAATCATGAGTAACACAATCAGCAAATATTTTAACCCATTAAAAAATAAGGGCTTTGCACAGCTTTACTTAGCTCAAACCATTAGCTTGCTTGGGGATGCTTTTACATGGGTGGGCATTGCATTACTGGCTTATGAATTGGGAGGAAATAATGCAGCAACTATTCTTGCTACGGCCCTTACATTAAGAGTTACCGCCTTTATTATTTTTGGCCCTTATGCAGGTGTATTGGCAGATAATTTTGACAGAAAGAGAATTTTATACATAACTCACTTTGCAAGAATGCTGATAGTGGGTTGTTTACCATTCATTACACAGGAGTGGCAATTATATTCACTTATTTTTTCGCTGAATATTTTTAATGCTTTTTTTACCCCGGCTTACAAAGCTGCATTACCACAATTGGTAAAGCAAAAAGAAGATTATGCAATAGCCATTTCATTATCAAATGCCACCTGGCAATTATTAGGCGTATTAGGCCCCGGGCTGGCAGGTATCATAGCCGTGTGGTTGGGCGCAAGGGAAATATTTTTTCTGGATGCAGCATCATTCATTATTGCGGCGGTACTCATTATTTCTATACCAAAAAGCCTTTTATCTATTCCTGAAAATGCAACTAAATTAAGGCTATCCGTTTGGGCTGATATAAAAAAAGGCACACGGCTTTTATACAATGATACCTATATCCGTTTTGCATTATTAATAGAATTTGCCGCAGCCATTGCAGGTGCAGTTATTTTAGTAAATACGGTAACGTATATAAAATCCGGGTTGCACTTAACTAATAAAGAATATGGTTGGGTAATGATGGCATTTGGAATAGGTGCAACTATTGCCGCATTTTTATCAGGTATTTTAGATAAAACAAAATCAAAAAAGAGATTATTGCTTACAGGGGTTTTAATGCTGGCAGGTAGTATTTCTATTGCTAATTATGTTGGCTTTTATCCGTTACTTATTTTATGGCTGGTAGCGGGGTTAGGGCAGAGTTTTGCAGAAATGCCTTCACAGATTTTAATAGCTGAAAATATTGAGCGGGAAGAACATGGTAAAGTATATGGGGCACATTTTGCCTGGAGTCATTTATGGTGGGCAATCGGTTATCCCATTGCTGGATTTTTAGGCACCCGTTTTCAAAATAAAGAATTTTTATACGCTGGTATTATCGCTTTTATACTGGTAATTCTTATTTCAGGGGTTTTAAGAATAAATAAAAGCTCCTTTAAGTTTAACAATAAGCAAACTTAACAGTATGTATTTTTACATTACTAAATTTAATAAATATGAACAGGCTCAATTGCTGGAAATGCGTAGTAATGCTTTCATCTTTGATGGCATTGGCTGCAATGGCGTAAATAAATTGTAAACACAAATATTGAATGTGTGGGCAGGTAATCTGTTCACACTTTTTTATTGCTGATGCTTTAGTATAGATAAACATAATTTCCAACCAATAGCATGAACCAAATATTAATAGGCAGTATTTTACTGAGCCTGCTACATGCAGTGATACCAAGCCACTGGCTGCCTGTTCTTTCTATTGGCAGAAAAGAAAACTGGACGATAAAGGAAGTAACACAGGTAACATTCCTGTCGGGTCTTGCACATGCTTTAAGTACAATAATCATTGGAGTTATTTTAGGATTGTTAGGGTTAGAACTATCAAATAAAATTCAACATTTCACCCATTACGTTGCACCGGCTGTTTTAATTGCATTAGGCTGTTTTTTCATATATCAGCATCACCGGCATAAACATTTCCATTTACACCAGGTACCCAAACCATCATTATCAAAATCAAAAATCATAATGGCTTTAGTTGTTGCCATGTTTCTTTCGCCCTGCCTTGAAATTGAAGCCTACTTTTTAATGGCAGGCACAAAAGGCTGGTGGGCAGTAGCAACTATTGCGGGTTTATATCTTATTATATCAGTAACAGGAATGGTACTGTGGGTAAGGCTTGCATACAAAGGAATATTAAAACTCAACTGGCATTCTTTAGAACATAAGGCAGGCATTATTACGGGCTGGACATTAATAATCACAGGGATACTATCATTTTTTATTTCATAATAATCAGACATGGATAATTCAAAAAAAGACAAACACGAAGAATGCTGCGGCACGGATGATAAAAAACAATTGCCAAAGCAAGAGGAAACACATACTGATAATGATGGGCACGACCACGGCGGTGAAGAAGAAGCTGGATGGAAAAGTCATTGGCCTTTGTTGTTATCATTGGTAATATTGGCGATAATGCTGACATTTGAATTTGGTTTCAAATACAAGCCCCCTTTTCCTTTTGATTTAATCATTTTTATTGCAGCATATTTACTTGCGGGTTACAATGTGCTGTACATGGCATTCAGGAAGGCAAAACGATTTGATTTCTTCAATGAATTTTTCTTAATGAGTGTAGCCACCATCGGTGCATTTGCAATTGGCTCATATAGTGAAGGAGTAGCAGTAATGGTTTTCTATTCTATTGGAGAATGGTTTCAGGATGCAGCCGTTAATAAAGCAAAAAGAAGTATCAAGGCATTGCTTGATATTCGCCCGGATGAAGTATCTGTTTTAAGAAATGGTACGGCACAGGTGATACATCCAAGTGAAATTCAAATTGGTGAAGTGATACAGGTAAAATCGGGTGAAAAAGTAGCATTAGATGGTGAACTTAATTCTGATATAGCTTCATTCAACACAGCAGCACTTACCGGTGAGAGTAAACCCGATACAAAAAGGAAAGGCGAATTGGTATTAGCCGGAATGATTAACCTCGACAAAGTAGCGGAAATAAAAGTAAAAGCCTTATTTAAGGATAGTAAGCTCAGTAAGATCCTTGAAATGGTGCAAGATGCAGCAGCCCGTAAATCACAAACACAATTATTCATCAGCAGATTTGCAAAAATATATACACCTATTGTATTTGCTTTGGCTGTAGCCGTATGTTTAATTCCTTATTTCTTTGTTGATAATTATGTTTTCAATGATTGGTTTTACAGGGCATTGGTTTTCCTCGTTATCAGTTGCCCTTGTGCATTGGTGGTATCTATTCCATTAGGATATTTTGGCGGCATCGGTTTGGCATCAAAGAGTGGAATACTATTTAAAGGCTCCAATTTTTTAGATGTAGTTACAAAAGTGAATGTCATTGTAATGGATAAAACGGGAACACTTACAAAAGGTGTTTTTAAAGTGCAGGAAATTGTTACAAAAGATATTGACGAAAAAGAACTGATTAAACTGACCGCAGCTATTGAAAGCCAATCTACCCACCCTATTGCAAAGGCAGTGACAGAATATGCAGGAGATATTATTAAAGAAGTGAAAGTTGAAAATGTAGAAGAAGTTTCAGGGCATGGCTTAAAAGGAACAGTTGACGGCAAGACTGTTTTAGTGGGTAATACAAAATTGATGACAAGGTTCAATATCAATTATCCAAAAGAAATAGAAACAATAGTTGATACAATCGTTGTAGTGGCAGTAAATGAAGAATATGCTGGGTACATAACCATTGCCGATGAAATTAAAGAAGATGCAAAGCAAGCCATTGAAGACATGCACAAGCTCAATATTAAAACAGTTATGCTATCAGGTGATAAGCAGGCGGTAGTTGATAAAGTAGCAAAGCAATTGGGTATTGATAACGCTTATGGAGATTTATTACCCGAAGGCAAAGTAGAAAAAATACAGGCATTAAAAAATGAAGGAAAGCATATTGCCTTTGTAGGTGATGGAGTAAACGATGCTCCGGTAGTGGCATTAGCTGATGCCGGTATAGCAATGGGTGGTTTAGGCAGCGATGCAACTATTGAAACAGCAGACATAGTAATTCAAAACGACCAGCCATCAAAAATTGTTACTGCCATTAAAATTGGTAAAATAACAAGAAACATTGTTTGGCAGAATATTACATTAGCAATGGGTGTTAAAATTATTGTCCTGGCGTTAGGAGCAGGGGGTATTGCTACTTTATGGGAAGCGGTAATTGCAGATGTAGGAGTGGCATTGCTGGCAATATTAAATGCAGTGAGAATACAAAGAATGAAATTTTAATTCCTTTCTCATTTATAATCTTCTCTTACCGGATTAAAGACATCTATCACTTTACAATCTACGGATGCCACGGCACTATGAGGAACGTTGGATGGAATAATATAATACATACCTGCTTTCAACGGACAAGGAACTCCACCAATTACCATATCGAGTTGCCCTTCGAGGATATAAGTAATTTGTTCATGAACATGATGATGCTCAGGCAAAATGCTTCCGGCTTTTATTTCAATATAGCCAAGCGTTTGGCCGGTTCCATGTGCATAATAACCGGTAATGCCGGGAACAACTTCTTTTGGTTTGATATTTTTTATGAGATACATATTGTCTTAAATAGGAGGTAAGGGGATGAGTTTAGTATGAACAATTAGTTTTAACTTTTCAAGATTTTCTGTCCCAATATTAAGCGGGGAAAACGAAAGAGTGTCATACAAGCTTTTTTCTTTAAGGATAAATAATACCTGATTGTACTCTGAATAATATTTAAAATAATCCCATTTTACTATTGATTCAGACAATTCGTTTGACACTGAAATTTGTTCTTCGTCAAATTTTAAATAGTGGTTTGATTGATTATCTTGACTGTGTTTTATTATCCTGTTTCGCCACCTCTTTCTTTTTGACTTTAAGAGTAAATATTTAATTCCAAAAGGCAATGTAATAATCCAAAAAAAGCCTACTATATACATTGAAATTGCAATCGGGACAGCAATTTTTTCAGAATTAATAATCAAGAGTAATCCGACAATAATAATTGAACAAATTGATAAATAGAGCATCCATTTTCTTAGCCCTTTGGAAGATGATTTTAACTCCCTTGTTATCAAGTAATCAATTTCTGTTTTAACAGAAGAAATGTCCTTGTTTATCAAAATTGGCTCCATTAAGTTACATCTTTACTTTTCGAAGTAACAAAAATTTCCACCCACCCATTCCTTGTCTTTATTATATCGGACCCCAATCATTTTCCCTTTGCTTAACCGCCCAAGATTATTGGCAGGTACTGGCCTGGCAGCACCATATTTCCAGAAATAAAATATTCGTATCTCAGCTTTAGCCGGAACATCTGGTGTTTGTATCACATCCGCATACTTTACTTTACGTTGCAGTATCCAGTTCTCCGGGTCTTTTATTTTATCAATGTCGGCTTGCGTTACGTCTATTACCACACCTTGCCCGGCAAAAGAGAATAAAGGTTTTAACACATAATTCTCCAGGTCAGTTGGCATTTGTTTTATTTCGTTCAAATAAAACGTTTTTGGAACATATGGATGATGAATGAGTGGCAAAGTGAATTTACTGATACGATAGAACCAGTTAGGGTGTGATACCCATTCTACATCTAATTCTTCAAATAAAATTTTTCCTTTTTCCTGCACTTCAGGTGTCTGTTGTTGCAGGTCGTCAAAGATTACCCTGTTATATATTCTCTTTACTTCTGTTTTCTTTCCATCGTTCAGGTAGTACAATTTTTTTCCTTCCTGAATCAATTCTGTCAGGCACACCATTTTAATGCCGATGTACTCTTCGGTGCAATAAAAATCAATCCTTGTTTTTTGTTTGCGGGGAAATATTTCCAGCAGTATCACATTTTCCGGATGGTGTTTACCAATGATAATTTCTTTTAGCAACTGAATATAGCTTTCCCGGTTGTGTCCACCGAGGTAGCAACTAAAATTATCTGGTACGGAATAATGATGCCGGAAAACATCATCTATCAAAACTTCATAAGCAAACAGGGTAGGAAAGCCCTGCATTTCTATCAGTTGTGGTTCATATTCACCGGCTTCATTGATGCAAATGCCAAAATCAAAAGCAATGAAATCGGAATGATCGTTTTCTCCGGGTACCTGCAGGTTTTTTGGTATGGCATTTTTTGTAAGCTCCTTAAATTTCGGATCAGCAATAATATCAACAATGCTTTCGCAGGCATCTAACATTTTTTTGGTAAAATCTTTAGGCACAAAAATGGGGGTTTCTGCTACTCTGAAATCCAGTTCACCCGGATGAACGCCATGCAATTCTTTTAAAAATGCCTCATACTTTTCTTTGGTAAATGCTTCGTTGTATGCTTTGCGAATAGCCGGTATCATGTTCCTTGTTTTATGAAGCGGAAGTTACAGAATACCGGGCGGGCAGCAAAAAAGGTGCAATGATTTTATGCAAGTACTTCCTGTAACAGCCCGATGGACTGGTTCAGAAAATTAGGCAGGATGTGTGAATAGGTCCACATGATTTTATCGGGGTCTTCCAGGTGTTCCAGCATAGTGCGGAGTTTAACTTCGCCATAGTTCTCAATTACAGTTTTTCTTTTTTCTTCTGTTTGAAGGTGAAGGCTCATACCAGGTGCATCTGCCTCCGGGTGAAACTGCGTTCCGATTATATATTCATTAAAACGAATAGCCATCAATGCCCTTTCATAAGGAACATGAGGACGTATTTTTTCTATGCAAAGAATTTTTGCACCCATGTCATTCAATAATTCATGATTAGGTTGTATCACCTGGTAATCACGGCTATCTACAGCATAGAATGGGTCACGGAGGCCATCAAATACCTGTTCATCTTTTCCTGTTTCAAGCATATGGATGGGAAAAACACCAAATGCGGTTGATTTTCTTTTGGAGATAAGACCTATATTGAAAAACCGGCTGGCTAACTGGAAAGAATGACAGATAAAGAAGATGTATTTTTTTTGTGAGTTGGAAGGATTGGCATTCCAACGTTCCATTTTATCTAACCAGCGGCACCAGGCAATATCCCAGTCTTCAAAACGGCTTACCAACGGGTCGCCGGGACCTCCGGTAGAAATATAAATATCAAAAGAAGTGTCAGGAAGCTCATTTTTCAGTCGCACATCAAACTCATGGGACTGCAATTCGAGGTCATTGCTATCTGCCCAGTTAGCCAGGATGGTGCGGATGCAACGCATACCCTGATTGTCTTTGCCTTCATAGAGATCGAGGATTGCGACTTTTACAGCCTTTTTTTCGTTCCAACTCATTCACAAAAATAATGATTTTTTAATCTTGTGCTTAAGCAACCGTTTGTCTGATTGTCCACAAATGTGGATTAAAACTTAATTAAGTTAAACCGCGGAGAAGGGGAGGCGCCGATCTAAGAGAAATTTTGTAACTGGATTTAATAATTATATACTACTAGTGTTATGTTAACCTTAAAGAGGCGGATGAATAAACTTATTCAATAAAAAATATTAATCAGTGTTTCTGTACTTCAGTGGCAAAAATAACTCGCCAAAACATACTTAACTTAACA
>JBKJIX010000062.1:0-15844 GCA_046598205.1 Chitinophagaceae bacterium | reverse complement strand
GTCTTTTCTTTTCCATCCCGTAGCTGAATATGTATCTTATCGCCTTCTCCATAAGTCTTTTTCTTGTGAAAGCCTTTTTTAATAAACAGGTAATTGGGCTGCTGGTAAGCGGTAGTGCAACAGAGCAATAGAAACAATAACAGGAGCAGCCGGTTCATGCTTCAAACATACAATTCAGTATTGCGCCGTTTTGTTAAAATTCTCAAAGCCTTTTGCCATACACAAGCAGTCCCCAAATTAAAGCAATACCAAAAACAATTAAGATAATACCATTGATGCGGTTAAGGATATGAATATTATGCGGGGTAAGCCGGTTACGGATTTTTCCTGCCAGCAATACTTTTAAAATATCAGTACCCAGCATCCATACAAGGCAAGTGGTAAAAATGATAATTCGGTCACTGACGCTGTGGGTGATTACGGCTGTTGAGGTCGTCATCCAAAAAATAAAGACAGCAGGGTTCAGTGTATTCATAAAGTAACCTGACAAAAATATTTTTGCATAGTCCCGTTTACGGAATTTAAACACCTGTTTTCCTTCTTCATTTACTTTTACTTTCTTAAAAAACATAAAATAGATACCCATCGTTACCAGGAAAACACATCCGGCAATACCGATCTCTGTTTTATACTCTTTCAGGCTATTGAATAATTCTGTAAAAACATTGCTGACCAGCAACAGGGTAATATCGCTGGCAGAAACACCAAAGACAAAAGCTAATCCGCCGCGGTGTCCGTTATTAAGGCTTTGTTTGATAATAGAAAAAAGAACCGGCCCCACTGCTATACTAAGCAATAAACCAAACGTCAGTCCTTTTAGCATTACTTCTAACATGCAGCAAGCTGTAAATGAAAATAGAAAACCTCCTGGAGAGGTGTAAAATGTTTTACTAAATACTATTAGTTTGTAAAAAACGTTGCCATTCTTCCAGCATTTTCCCTTTCATCACCCGTGGAAATTTATGCTGGCTGCCAATTTTCCCTTTCAACTCCATAAACTTCATGAATTTTTCTTCCGGTAATACGTCCAGGAAAACTTCTTTTAATGCACTATCTCTTTCTGTGGCATAGTCGTCGTTCAGCAGTCGCAGATTTTCATCTATCCGCTTCCTGATTTTTTCTGTGTCCACTTTATCATTCGTAGCAATGTACCAGCGGTGAGCAAAGAAAGTTCCATGCGGGATACCGGCTACGGTGTATTCCGGAATACTGATATTAAATTCTTCGCTTACCAATTGGATAGCCTTATTCATATTCTCCACACTCAAATGTTCGCCGGTAAGGCTAAGAAAATGTTTAGTACGTCCGGTAATTACCAATTCACTTTTTGCCAGGTCAACAAATTTTATTGTATCTCCCAAAAGATACCGCCAGTTGCCCGCATTGGTACTTATGAGCAGGGCATATTCTTTTCCTTCTTCCACTTCATGTATCATTTTTGCTTCGGGGTGATCAGTAATTTTTCCTTCGCTATCAAAGTTCTTATCATCAAAGGGGACAAATTCAAAAAAGATATTATTGTTAAGTATGAGTTGCATGCCTTTAGCATGTTCCCTTGTTTTATAGCCGATAAAACCTTCGCTGGATAAATAATTTTCGATGTAAACAATGGGTTTGCCCAATAACTTTTCAAAGCCTTTTTTATACGGTTCAAAGGCTACGCCGCCATGAACAAAAAAGCTGAAATTGGGCCATATTTCATGTATATTTTTAACCTTGTAATGTTCAACCACCATTTCCATACACATCTGGCACCAGGCCGGCACACCAACAATGTAACCGATATCCCATTCTTTAGCATGTTCTACTATTTCATTTAATTTTTGGTTCCAGTCTGACATGGCCGCAATGCGACCGCCGGGTTTATAAAAAGTTTGGAACCAAAACGGTCTTTTCTTAGCCAGTATGCCACTAAGGTCGCCAGCATACCAGCCGGCTTTTCCTTTTTGTAAATCGGTGGCGCCACCGAGAAATAAAAAGCCTTTCGTCATCGCCCTTTTATTGGCTTCATCATATCGTATCAGGCTCAGTAACTGACGTAAAAAATTTACGGTATTGCTGCGCAACAATTCTTTGGTAACAGGAATGTATTTACTGGCTGCTTCAGAAGTGCCGGAGCTAAGTGCATAATATTTTATTTTTCCAGGCCATGTTACATCGGGTACGCCTTCCAGGGTTTTCTTCCACCACTCTTCGTAAATTTTATTATAGTCATGCACAGGTACCAGTTCCTGAAATTTTTTGCCGGGATGTTTACTTAATAATATATCATCAAACCGGTAGTGCTGGCCAAATTCGGTGAACCTTGCAATTTTTAATAATTTTTTCAGCACTCTTATTTGCTGTCGCCGGGGATCGTTGGGAGGAATACGTAATGCGGCGGCTATGGCTCTTGGTAATTTAATATCAATGATGTTTGCCATGTAGTGCTTTAAAGGTTCTATTAAAGTTAAGCATTGTAAGTTTGAAATGGTGCGAATATACTACTCGCTTTTTAAGCCGTACATCACACAAAAAAGAGTATAGAAATACTGGCATTAATGGCCTAATCGCCGATACACTTTCCAGATTAATTTCAGGTCGCCGGAAAGTTCATAATCCCGGGCATACCAATAATCCATCATCTGCAGGCTTTCTGTTGGCAACTGTTGTTTTATTGATACAGGAATTCCGTTGCAGGCTATTATTGCAGTATGAAGCGGAGGTAAATTCTTCTCTTTTATGGCATACCCTATCCATGTTTTTTGTGCAAACAGTACAGCGAAACAATTGCCAAAAAAATGGAATGGTTTTTTTATAATAAACAGCTGAACAGGAAAGGTGATGATACCCGCCAAAGAAACACTTCCGTCAATCAGCCTTTTTAATCGCCGGTTGTAGGGTAACGCCAGTTTATACCCATTCTCTTTTGACACGGCTTCGCCGGAAGTATCTTTAGAATCGCTGCCTACAATGCTGCTGCTGCCAGTTGTATGAATTTTGGCAACTAATCCATGCGGCATTGCTTGTAATGCCCTGATAATATCAGCAAATGATAATGTGCCCTGGCAAAAAATTATTTCCCTGAAAGGAACCGTAGCAGAAAGCTTTTGAAGCTCTTTCCAATTACTTAAAGCGGTTGTATCATTTTCGGCAACAGACACACGGCCCAAAACCCTGTCATGCTGACCGGCTTCTTTCAACAATTGTATTATCTGCTCATATTCTTTTTCTGATCCTGCAATAAGGGTGTTGGTATGTGCTACTTTCACTTTATTACTGTTAAGCACCCCGGATCTTATCAGTATAAATCTAAAGATGCTGATAAGAACAAAAGCCAGTAATACGCCAAACAAAAGTATACCTCTTGAAAAGCGGTATTGCTCCGGTAGCAAGGCATATCCTGCTAACAATACTATACTGGAAATAAGTGTGGAACGGATAAGCTCTGACCACCTGTACCAACGATCATACAAGCCGGCATAATAAGCGGCTACCAGATAAAATAAAGTGAATGCAGGAAATGCAATCCACAACAACGTATTCTCATACTCGGTTTCTGTCCGTACATAAGAGGCCCAGATAGTTTTTATTAACCAGAAAGAAACAAGAATCAACCCGGCATCTATTAATGGCAACCCGATTTTTCTGATAAACCCACTTAAAGCAGACAGCCCGGCCCTGAACCAGATAGCAACATGAATAAGAAAATTAAAAATACCGGCACGGCTACCGCCATAATGTTTGCGAACGAAAATACTCATCGCATTATAAAACATCCGCACATAGTTCATACTGCCTTTACGGGTACTTTCTCCTTTAAAATGAATGATACTGCTGCCGGCGAAATAATAATTTTTGAATCCTGCCTTTTGAATCCGGTAACTCAGGTCCACATCTTCACCATACATAAAGAATGTTTCATCAAAGCCTCCAATTTTATCCAGCACTTCCTTCTTTATCATCATAAAAGCACCTGCCAATACATCCACTTCGTTGTTTTGGTTTTCATCCAGGTGACCCAAATGATACCGGGAGAAAAGTTTTGAATGTGGAAAAAGCTTTGCCAGTCCAAACAGCTTATATAACGATGTTCGGGGTGATGGAAATGCCCTTTTGGACTCTTTTAAAAATTTTCCGCTGCCGTCCAGCATCTTTATTCCCAGGGCCCCGGCATCCGGGTGTGCCTGAAAAAAGGAAATACATTGCCTGAAACAATCTTCAGGAACAATGGTGTCTGGATTCAGAAAAAGAATATAATTCCCTGTTGCCTGTTGCAATCCCTGGTTGCAGCCTTTGGCAAAACCGCTGTTTTCTTTATTAATAATGAACCGAACCCCTGGAAATTTGGGTACCAGGTACTCAATGCTATTATCCGTAGAGTTGTTGTCTACCACAATTATTTCCACTTCCATGCCGGCAATAGCCTTTTGGACTGAGCAAAGGCATTGCTCAAGGAAATGTTTTACGTTGAAGTTGACTATGATTACAGATAGTTGCAAACCAAATAATATCTAAAAAATACGAAGTACGAAGTTTTCAGTAACAGTTCAAAATAAGGGTAATTCTATCAAATCCTTTCTAATCATTATAATCCGTGGTTATCTTTGCCTATGCTTAAATCTACCTTGATTGAAGCCGCTAAAGCAGGGGCGGCAGAAATACTACGTTTTTTCAACAATGATTTTAAAATATCCAATAAAGAAGGTTTCAATAATTTAGTAACAGAAGCTGACCATGCTGCCGAAAAAGCCATTATTGAAGTAATAAAAGCTGCATTTCCCGGACACCAGATTCTGAGTGAAGAAGTGGGGGAAATCGTACAGGATTCAGACTACAAATGGATAATTGACCCGATTGATGGAACAGTGAATTTTGCTCATGGCATTCCGCTTAACTGTGTTTCCATTGGAATAGAACATAAAGGCGAAATAATAATGGCCGCCGTTTATAATCCGCACATGAATGAGTTTTATTTCGCTGAAAAAGGAAAAGGAGCCACTTTGAATGATAAACCCATACATGTAAGTCAGGAAACAGAAACTATGAAAGCTCTTCTGGTAACCGGCTTTCCTTACACTTATATTAATATGCCCAACGGGCCATTAGAGATATTTGAACGTTTTATCCGTAAAGGGGTTCCTGTTCGTCGTTTAGGATCAGCCGCAATAGACCTGTGTTGGGTAGCTGTCGGCAGAGTAGATGGTTTTTATGAACACAAATTAGAAGCCTGGGATAGTGCGGCCGGTTATTTAATAGTAGAAGAAGCTGGTGGAAAAGTAACCGACCATGAAGGAAATAAATTTTCTGTTTACCAACATAGGGTGCTGGCAACAAACGGGAAAATACATGATGAAATGATAGCCGTGATAAATAATAAGAAAGAACTATGAGTAATGAAAGAACAGAAATAAGCAGCTTAGGTGAGTTTGGTTTGATAGATCACCTTACAAAGAATATTGAGTTGCAAAATGTTTCATCGGTGCTGGGTGTTGGTGATGATGCTGCAGTAATTGACCACTTCGGTAAACAAACCGTTATTACTACTGACTTGCTGATTGAAGGGGTGCATTTTGATTTAAGCTACACCCCATTAAGACATCTTGGTTATAAAAGTGTTATCGTAAACATCAGCGATGTGTATGCCATGAATGCAGTGCCAACACAAATTACACTGAGCCTGGGTATCAGCAATCGTTTTAGCCTGGAGGCATTGGATGAATTTTATGAAGGCGTTTATGCCGCCTGCAATAAATATGGTGTTGACCTGGTTGGTGGCGATACAACTTCCTCGCAAAAAGGGTTTATCATTTCTGTTACAGCCATTGGGGAAGTAGCTACTGATAAATTCGTTAAAAGAAGTACTGCCCAAAAAGGTGACCTGCTTTGTGTGAGTGGTTCGCTTGGTGCAGCATATGTTGGATTACTGTTCCTGGAACGGGAAAAGAAAATTTATATGGAAAGCCCCGGTGTGCAACCTGATTTGGAAAATGAATCGTATGTAATCGGAAAGCTACTGAAGCCAGAGGCAAGAAAGGATATCGTTGAGTTTTTTTCGACACAGGAAATCATTCCTACCGCCATGATTGATGTAAGTGACGGGTTGAGTTCAGAAATCCTGCATCTCTGCAAAGACAGTAACCTTGGCTGCGTATTGTACGAAGAAAAAATACCCGTGGCAGAAGAAATGAAAAAAGCAGCTTACAAATTTGAAATAGATCCTACCGCCTGTGCGTTAAGTGGTGGGGAGGATTATGAACTGTTGTTTACCATTCCTCAAACGGAGTATGATAAATTGGTACTAAATGAAGAAATTAGTGTGATTGGATATATGACAGAAGTGGAACTGGGCACCCATATCATTACAAAAGGTGGTGGCAAACATGCTATTACCGCACAAGGATGGAACCATCTGAAATAATAGGCAATGAGCAATTGGCAACCCGGAATAAACAACATACAATCAGCAACAGGCAAAGGCTTTCTAAAATATAAACGACTATTTGCATATTGCACATTGTATATTGCCCATTTTTTTACATCCTGTGGTGTCAGTAAATCATCCTTCTCTCCCGCCCACAAATATTCTCTGCAACAGGTGCAGAAAGATTTTTCTCTATACCAAAATATCCTGGAAGAACATCATCCCAGCCTGTATTGGTACACCAGTAAAGACAGCATGGATTATTATTTTAACCTGGGGAAGGAGCATCTGAAAGATGCGATGACAGAACCGGAGTTTCGCAAAGTGCTGACATACGTTACTGCAAAAATAAATTGTGGTCATACTACGGTGCGGCCATCCAAAGCATGGGCTAAGTACAATGATACCGTTCGCCTGGGAAAAATATTTCCGCTGAGTATGAAGGTGTGGGAAGATGCTATGGTGGTAAGTGCTAACCTGAACCGACGTGACAGCATTTTGAAAAGAGGAACTGTTATTACAAAAATAAATGGCAGAGATAAACAGACCATCGCCGATACCCTGTTTGATTATATTTCTACCGATGGTTATAACCGGACACATAAATACCAAACACTCAGCAACCGTGGTTTTTTTGGCTCATTATACACTTCCTTGTTTGGCTTATCAGAAAAATATAACATTGAATACAAAGATGATAACGGCCAAATAAAAACTATAACTATCCCTTTTTACAATCCTGCAACCGATACGGCGGGCCGTACAGGTACCAGGCCATTCAGGCCATCTACGCCGCAACCATCAAAGAAAGAAAGAAGACGGCAGTTGGCGAATACAGTTCGGTTGCTAAAAATTGATAGTGCCAATCATACTGCTATGATGGATCTTTCTTCTTTTGGCCGGGACTATGGATTAAAAAAATTTTTTCATAATTCTTTCCGGGCTTTGCAGGATAATAAAATTGGTGACCTCATTATTGATGTTCGTGGTAATGGAGGTGGAAGTGTTTCCAATTCTACATTGGTCAGCCGTTATCTCGCCAACCAGCCATTTAAAGTCAGCGATTCATTATATGCCATCAAAAAAAGAAGTTCTTATCAGCGGTACATTAAAAATCATTTTTGGAACAAATTCTTTATCTCCTTCTTTACCAAAAAGAAAAAGGATGGCAAATATCATTTCGGTTATTTTGAACGTCACTACTTCAAACCAAAAAAAGGAAACCATTATGACGGTAATGTGTACATACTGACTGGTGGCAATTCTTTTTCAGCCACCACTTTATTTGTTAGTTCCGTTATTAAACAAAACAATGTAACGGTAGTAGGAGAAGAAACCGGCGGTGGTGCTTATGGTAATTCTGCCTGGCTAATACCGGATGCCACATTGCCAGAAACCGGTGTTCGTTTTCGATTGCCGTTGTTCCGGTTAGTGGTAGATAAAACTGTTCCTAAAATCGGAAGAGGTGTGCAGCCGGAAGTAGAATCTTTCCCAACTATTGATGCTGTAAGAAAGGGAGCAGATTATAAATTAGACAAGGTGATGGAGATGATAAAGAAAGATAAGAAGGACAGATGACAGTGAAAAGATGATAGATGATACTTCTTTAAAGAACCAATTTCGGGTACACTTCTTCCTCTTTCTTTATATGAAATAAAAAGATGTCTTATGCTTTGAGCAACTATCATCTATCCATTATCAGTTATAATCTGAAAATCGTCTGCATCTTTCAAGAAAGGAAGTTTTTCTCTTACGTTTTGCAGATGTATTTTATCTAACGCCATTGTAAAAATATCTTCTTCTTCCTTTTTTGTGTACAGCACTTCTCCCATCGGATCCACTATCATGCTTTCGCCACTGTAATGGATGTTGTTACCATCATTACCAACACGGTTTACTCCCACAACATAACATTGATTTTCGATAGCCCTTGCCTGTAATAAAGTTTTCCAGGCATGGATTCTTTTTTCGGGCCAGTTGGCTACATATATTAAAAGATCGTACTCTACCTCACCCCCCAACCCCCTCTCCATTTCATGGCGAGGGGGAGATTGCCTTGCCCACACCGGAAACCGTAAATCGTAACAGACCAGTAAATTTATCTTCCATCCTTTCACTGACGCAATCAATCGTTTTGTTCCGGCTGTATAATGGTCATGTTCTCCGGCATAAGCAAAGAGATGTCGTTTATCATACACTCCGTATTGACCGTTTGGTAACATCCAGATAAGGCGGTTATAGTACGCTGGTCCGACCGTCCCGGTCTGACCGTTGGCAATAATTACACTGCCGGTAAGAATGATTTTTTGGTCTGCCGCCACCCTTTTCATCCATTGCACAGTTTCGCCTTCCATTGTTTCGGCAAGCAATTTGGGTTTCATGCTAAAGCCAGTGGTAAACATTTCGGGTAGCACAACGATCTCTGTTTTCTCTTTTATGCTGTTGATTTTTAGTTCCAGCATTTTAAGATTGGCCGCTTTATCTTCCCAGTTTAAGTTTGTTTGAATTGTAGTGATAGTGAGTGTTGACATTTCATTATTTTGTGTGCAGATAAAATTACATAAGTTTGAGAATGATAGCTCCTAAAAATATTCTTGTAACCACAACTTCTTCAATCGGCGACTTAGCGGTTAAGCAATACATAAAACCAATATCAGCCCACATTGTTGCGGGTACTAATTTTTTCAGTGACTTTTTTGCTTCCTTTAGCGATGTATTTGGTGGCCGTTCTGAAACCTATCAAAAACAGCTTTCTTCCCTTTATAATGATGCAATAGAAAGACTGAAAATTGCCGCTTATGAAATCGGGGCAAATTGCATTATCGGACTACAGGTTGATTTAGATGAAATTTCAGGAAAGGGAAAATCAATGTTCATGGTAACGGCAATCGGAACTGCCGTAATTGTAGATGATGTTAAACAGAAGAGCCAATTAATTATTCAAAACGAAAAGTTTGAAAATGTTAGTATTGATAGAATAAAAATTCTTAAGAAAAAAAGACAAATAATAACGATGGCGGACGAGGGTAATTTGATTCTCGACGAAGAGACCTGGGAATTTATTATATCAAATCAACTATCAGAGGTATTTGATTTGATATTGCTTCAACTAAGGAACAACACCTCTTTTGCTGAGGTTCGTGACTCTTACTACAAAAAAACAGTTAGTTTTTTTGATAGTTTGCCAGAGGAAAAAAAAATAGCTCTTTTATACGAAAGCATCATGGTGGAAGAAAACGAATCTCTTGCTCTGAAATTATGTGCCATTATTGAAGACCTTCAGCTTTTAGATTTGAATCGTGTAACCCAAATTTTGGAAACCGGCGATTTTCAAAAACAAAAAAGAGGCCTTAGGATTATAACTTACGATAAGCTATTTTATAATAAACAAGATGTAGATACGCTTCATTCACTAATAGAAATCATCACAATAAGATTTCCTGAACGAGGTGTTAGATTAATGAAAAAACAATTGCTTTCCTCAAAAGAAAAAGAAGTTTGGATCTGTGAGTGTAAGAATACGATTGAGATTGGGAAATTATGCGGTAATTGTAAGAAAGACATTTATGGTTTTATATCAACCGATGTATCGCCCCAGTTAGCTATATTAAGCATAGAAGAAAAAATAAGCCTTGTCTCAGTGTATCTATAAAATACCAGACCCAGTTTTAGTGCTTTTTCTCTGTTCCTTATCAGTGCTCTCTTAAAAACATTCTTAAGTTAAAATAAAAAAGCAGCCTCCCGTAGAAGACTGCCATAACCATTAACCTCTCTTATGCAAACTATTTCGAAATATTATAGCGCAGTAACATTTCATGTGCATTCGCATCAAACACACTAATGGTTGTAAAAGGGCCGCTTTTTTAAGGAAAAGTGTTGAAGTTTGAGCCTTTCACATATTTTTAAGTTACCAGTAATATTAAATAAACCCAAAGAATTATATAAACACATGGAAGCTTATCAGATAGCAAGCCGTTTTAGAGAAGTTATCCTAAACGGAACCTGGATTGCTAATACAAATTTTAAAGACCAGTTGATTAGTTTAAATTGGGAAATTTCTACAACTAAGATCAATTCTTTGAACTCAATCGCAGTTTTGGCTCAGCATATTCATTATTATATAAACGGAATGAACAATGTCTTTAAAGGTGGCACACTTGACATAAAAGATAAATATAGTTTTGACTTCTCAACTATTAATTCACAACCCGAATGGGACTCTTTTCTAAAAAGGTTTTGGCAAGACGCTGAAGAATTTGCTTTATTAATTGAACAGATGCCTGACGAAAAATTAAAAGAAGTTTTTGTTGACGAAAAATACGGAACTTATCAGCGTAATGTTGAAGCAATGATTGAGCATAGTTATTATCATTTAGGGCAAATAGTTTTGATTAAAAAACACCTATTTACAGACAACTAAAAAATACTGCTTTCAATATTTGGTTTTATGCAAGCAGGGTTTGACAGAGTTGCAATTCTCTTCTGCATAAAGCCCTGTTTATTCTCCCTTCTCCATCACCCCTCTCACCAAATCCATCTCAAACCCCTTCCCAATCAAATAATCCATTGCCTTTTTTTTTCGTACCAGGTATTGTTCGCTTTTCAGTGTAGCATATTTTTTTTGAGCCAGCTTATGCAACACTTTTAAATAATCGTCTTCGTCAATTTGCTTCAGTGCTTTTTTAATGCAGTAATCACTTACCTGTTTTTGTTTTAGTTCGTATTTAATTTTTACCCGGCCCCATTGTTTTATCCGGAACCGGCCACTGGCAAACGCAATGGCAAAACGTTCTTCATTCAGATAATTTTCTTCTATTAATGTTGCAATTATTTCATCCTGCTCTTTTTTCCACACACCGAGGCTGTAAAGTTTCTCTTTTACCTCATTGTGGCAACGTTCCTGGTAGCCACAGTAGTGCTTTAGCTTTTGCAGGGCCTGTTCATTACTAAGGTATTTTTTGTAGAGCATTGTTGTAAAAATAAAAAAGAGAGACCGAATCTCTCTCTTCAATTTCTTTACGGTTAAAAACGGGTCAGTTTCTTCTTCCCTTCATATTATTAAGGTAAATGATACGGGCTGGTACGCCGGACTTATTTTTTCTCCTGTCTTTTATCACTGTAAACATATTTGGTTCGCTTATGCCATCACTATTAATATTACCATCACCAAATGGAACGCCGTGGCTATCCACCGTTTGAATTGTCCATATAAATGTTGTAACATCTGTAGAATCCATTACCGCTTTATCTTCTTTGCTGTAAGGCGAATCTCCTTGTGCATCATTTGTCCAGATTCTTGTTCTGGAAAATGATAGTTGCGGCTGCCAGATGAATTGCGTAGTACTCATAATTTCTTTTGTCAACAATGGTTGATTACTCCGCAATGCCTGCAATGGTGTTTGCTTATCAAGTATTTCAAAAACGGTTACAATATATTTTAACAGTTCGGCCGGGCGGGGTGCCACCGGTGTCCAGCGAAACATGATGGACGTTTGTGCTCTCTCAGCGTCCATTACTTCTTCATTGGGCGGCATCATCGGTATCGGTAATTGAAAAGAGGCGAAGTTGAAAATTCTGCAGCGTTCTTCGCTAACGGGAATAAAATCAACAGGCGTAACAAGGCGGACACAAAGCTGATAATTTCCAGCCGGCAGCTTACCGCTTCTTTCTATTGATGATTTGAATTTACCATTGAACACCATTACATCCAACGGCATTACATCTGCTGCATATAAAACCATGGTACCGGTGATGATGTTTATTACTTTTGCCCTGGCAAGATTGGTGGTAGCCACTGCTGATCCATCTGCTGCTGTCAGCACTGCTTTTATCACGGCCCGCCTCGGGCCAGACGCTCCCTGGTTGTTAATAATATAAGTAAGCTCTTTGGTACCCCAGCTTATTAACGATGCTTGCGGCTGCGGCACCACCACAAGGGTTACGTTTATCTGTGCTTCACAAATATGATAGGTGAAACAAATGGCTATTACGAGAAATATTTTTTTCATACTGTCTTTTTAAAAATCTTTTCGATTTTTTGTTTCTTTAAAACTCCTTCAGGGTTAGGGCTTTATTTTCCAAACCTGTATTGAAATCCTGTCCGAACATTGCTTTCCAGATAACTTGCATTATTAGGTATTATTTCATTGCCATATTTAAACTGATTCGTACTTATAAATGTTGTCCATGTTAATTTAGGAGAAACCTTCCAGTCATTGTTTAAAGAGGCCACGATGTTATTATTGTTACTGAAGCTGTTTGTTTTTGAATAGTTATACTGCAGCTGTGCCCTAAAATTCATTTTTTTCTTTAATGCAAACCAGCTCATCCCGGTGCCGAAGGTGATGAGTTTTAATTTAAACCCCGGCATTGAATTGTTGAAATACATCAGACTGAAATCTGGCGAAATATCTTTGGTTAAAAATGTGGGGACATAAGTGAGTAAAGCGGTATGTGTATTGTTAGATGTTACTACAGCTGTAATCACATCTCTTTCATCGTACTTGCTGTAATTGTAGTTCATACTCAACAAGTGAATTATTTTATCATTGCCCCAGGTATAAGTTGGGTTTACGCCAAAGTCGTTGCTCACATTTTTTATTCCGTATGGGTTTATTCCTCCCGGTGTCTGAAAACCGAAATTGTTGAAACTGATATTTAAGCTGAATTTGTCATTGAACTGAGTGAACCAGTTCAGGTTTCCGATAAATTGCTCTGCCTTTAATGTGGTATTGCTTACATTGTTTACTCTTTTGCCTGCACTGGCCACAACATTCATCTTGTAACCGCCATTTTTATTTTTCCACGCATTGAATCTTGTATTCAATGTATAATCAAACCGGTCGGGCATCATAAAGAGATAACCTGGCGTTTGAAAACCAGCGCCGATATATTTAAGTTTTACACCAATATCAAAATCCTTCGACTTCTTCCCAAAGCCGGCATCGCCTGCATAATCCTTTACCGTAGAAGTATGGGCTTCAATAAATGGTTTGAAAGAGGCCTTAGTAATATCAAGCGGCAATAGTAAATTTTTTGTGTAAATAGATTGTGCCCCTTCCACATTAACATACCATCCTTTCTTAAAAAGCACTTTACTTACCAAGCTCACCGTGAATCCTTCCTGTGGTGTTATCAATATTGGTGGCGTCGATGGAGAAGTGATGTCATCTTTTGCTTTTACAAAATTGAGTGCTACTTCATATTTCTCCTCTTTTGCTTTACCAATGGAGAACATCCAGTTCTTTCTTTTATACGCCCCGTTGATTGTTGGTGGACCGGTAAAGAAGTTGACGCCTTGTTGCGATAAGCCTGTAAAAAATTTGATGCGATAACTTCCCGGCCGCAAATCAACCCCCGCACCGAATACGCCAATGTCACCGGTACTCAAATCAGAATAATTCAAATACTGTGTGCCCAGTTGTAATTCGGCCCATTTGTATTTTGGATTTAATCCAAAACTATTCATTGGGTTGGTAATAAACTGGCCAAAACGTTGTTTACCGATTCCGGCATAAGGCCCTGCAAAATTGGTGGGCTTCATAGCAAAATTGAAATTGAACGGCAGGCTGAAATTTTTCCCAAACGTCATGGTTGGTGCGAAATTAAACCTCACTTGGTTCCAGGGTTTACGTGGTGTAAAGCCAGTCCAGCCAGTTGGTTTTCGGCTCAAGCCATAATATTCATACGACGCCCCCATCACTCCGCTGATGCTGAATTTTTTTGGAAGCGATTCCGTTTGTGCCGTTGCTGCACCGGTGCAGAGCAGCAACAGAACGGGAATTGGTATTTTCAATATTCTTCTCATAAGCGCATCGTTATTTTTTCTTAATTAAAAAATCAAAACAGGCAATCACTTCACATTCCTTACAGTCATTATCACGGAAAGTAAACTTAACACAAATCTTTCCTTTCAACTCACAACAGTCAATAGCAGGTACCGGCGGTAAAATAAAGTTCATGCCAATGCTTGTATTGGCAGGTATGCTTATCGGGCTTCCGTTATTCCAAACCACTTCTCTTGGGTTTTGATAAGCACCTGCACCACTGCCGTTAAATGATGGCACTGTTGTTCCGCCGTACATAGTTATTTTAGGAACTACTGCGCCAATATTTGTTGCAGATGAAACGCTTGCCCAGGTAAACGGCAGGTTAACACACTTCATACATTCCTTTTTGTAATTATCATCAATGGTATAACTAATTACATTGGCCCTTACTTCTGTTATGTTTGCCAGGGCCAAACCATTAATGGTAAATGTTTGCGATGCAAGTGTTGCAGTAGGTGTTGGGTTGTAATTAACAGTTCCTGCGGTGGCTTCAATCTTGTACGGACAACAAGGCCTTTCGCATTCAACAGTAAAAGTAATTTTACATTCCTTACACAATTTACCATTACAATATGCCTGTATTAAAATGGTATAAGTGCCGTTTGCAAGCACACCTGTGTTAATAGTAAGTGGCAGTGTGCCGGTTACAGAGACACCCGGTCCCGTCATGGTATAGGTTAAGTTTGATGGGCAATCTTTGGGGTTGCAGGTATAAGTACCAGACAACACTATTGTTTTATTACAATCCAGTCTGCCTAAATCTGTATCGCATTTTATTTGCTTTACTTTTCCGTCGTTGCTAACAGATAATTGTATGGGTTCCTTTTCATTGCAATCACATTTTTTATCGCAATTAATTTTTATAATAATCTTACACTTTAAACAAGGCGCTCCACCACAGTACCCTACAATTTCAACCGTGTAGGTACCATCTGGCAATGTATTTAATGTTAACGGAGCCGACCCGCTTTGTACCAGGTTATTACCTGCATCGTACACAAATACACTATCGGCACTTATGCAATTTGGAGGGCATTTTATTGTAGCCCCAAAAGTTAATTTTTGCTTGCACAGGTCACCACTAATCTCTATTACCTGTTCTTTTTCGTTGCAGTTTATTTTTTGCTTAGCTCCTTTTTCAAAAGCATACCAAGGGCTTGCTTCCCAAACACTTCCTTTACAGCAATCAACCGAATCGCATTTCACTTCAAACTTAATGACACATTTCTTACAGTTAAGCGTATCGCACCAGCCGTACATGGTAAGTACATAAGTTCCGTTTAGTGTAGGCGTATAGGTAAACGCCGGTGGCATGGTTCCTGTAATCGCCGGTCCCCCACCTGACGGCTGTAGGCTATAAGTAACTTTTGATGTACAGGCACTGTCTTTACAGTTATAAACGGCATTAAAAGTAAACGGCTGGTTGCATTTTAAATTATAGGTTTTATCACAACTCAGGTTTTGTGTAGCTCCTCCGGATTGCAGGGTTATTTCGCCCCAATGGCTTTCCTTACAGTCGCAGGGGGTGCAGTTCTTAATAAACAGGAACAGTTTGGCCGTTGTTGCAGTACAACCTCCCATCACCACCACCGCATGAATAGTATGAGCCCCT